>DAOWAL010000001.1 GCA_030634615.1 Candidatus Aenigmatarchaeota archaeon
ATAATCGATGCAAATACAATTTTTCTTTGTCTGTCCATAATTTACGCCTCTGTTGGTGAAAGACTCTTGAGAAGTACTATGAAACCGGTTGAAATTAGCGGTATGAAGAAGAACACCAAAAATGTCTGTATCATAAGTATGTCTCCTCCGACAAGCGGTGACATTATAGATGAAAGCACTATGAAAAATAGTGTTCCTACTATAACAAGCGTTATGTAAATCTCCGTGTAGAAACTTATTTGTTTTGAGTAGTCTTCAAGGGAACGCCTGTATTCATTCATGAATTCTTTCGATTTGCCTGTCAAATACTCCTCCAAATTTCCTCCCATGTTTATTACTGAAAGCATACCCCAGAGTAATTCGGCAAATTTAGCTGAAGGTGTTCTGTTTGCTGACTTTGTTATTGCTGTTGAAACATCCATACCAAGCATGTGAACATCACGATAAATCCTTTCACACTCTTTGCCAATTTCCCCGCCCTTCATTGAAACTATTTTGAAAAGTTCACCGGGATTAATATCAGATGCTACTGCTGTTGCCATATAAATTGCTGTGAAAGGCAGTGTTTTATCTATCTTGTTTTGCATTCCTTTCGCCTGCATTGTTGGATAAAAATAACCGAGGAAAAATACACCACCAGCTGCAACAAAGGAAAGAATTATTGAAAGTGTATACGAGTAGAATGCGGCAGTTGTTGTGAGTGTTATGTAAAAAGAACCCACCATTATGACAACTGCAAATGATATCATAGAAAAAAGCAGAAGCATCGAAATATATTCTTCTACCTTATATTTCATTCTTGCCTGTTTTAGCTGAAGGTTTAAAGCATCGAAATAATCTGCGTATGGAGATACAATTTTTCCAAAAAGCTTGTAAGACATTTTTCCAATCATATTACATCAGCTGTATTTATTCACAGCTCTTCCACCATGTTTATTATGCGTTCAGGGTCTGAATAATAACCTGTTATCATGTTTGCAACTTCCCTGTAATCATACATTTGTTTTTCATGCATCCATTCGAGAATGGTTTTTCTTACACGAAGTTCTTCTCTTAAACTGGGTTCTGTCAAACCAAGTGTTTTTGCCAAATGTTCAAGTACCTGACTTCTCTCAGAACTTTCAAATCTATCTTCTACTGGTTTCCATTTGAATACCTCTGATGTTGTTGGTTTATCGCCCTTTACCCCAGTAACCTCAAGTATCTGGTTAACCCTTCTTACATATCTGTCCTTGGATTTGGCCTGAAGCAAAAAGATTATTATATCCAAATTTTGTATAAGGCTTGGAGGAAGATTTATTGGTGGTGTTGTAAGCCTGTCAATCAATTGTGGAAGGCTTGCCGCATGAATTGTTGCAATACCTGCGTGACCGGTTGCGCTTTGCTGGAATCAAACCAATGCTTCCTGTCCCCTTACTTCACCAACTATTATGTAATCTGGCCTCTGCCTAAGAGAACCTTTGAGTAGGTCATAAAGACTGACTTCTCCTGCTTTATTTCCTTCAGATATTGCAGTCCTTGCAACTTCCGGTATCCAGTGAGGATGAGGAAGACGCAATTCTGGAGTATCTTCTATTGACACAATCTTCATGCTTGGCCGTATAAACAAAGAAAGAGCATTAAGAAGAGATGTCTTACCAGACGCTGTTCCACCTGAAATAAGTAATGATTTTCTGTTTTCTATGGCCATCCACAAGTATGCAAGCTGGATTGGATCTATTACACCACTCTCAATCATATGAATTGGTGTCAGAGGTATCTTTGTGAACTTCCTTATTGTAAAGTTGGATCCGCGACGCGCTATATCAGTTCCCAGTATCGCGTGTACCCTTGACCCATCCGGAAGGGCGCCCTCGACTATTGGTTCGGCAACAGAAATTGACTTACCACATTTTTGTGAAAGTTTCATGGCAAATGTGTTGAGATCGTCAGAATCTTCGAAAATGATGTTTGACATTATCGAACCAAAAAGAGGGTTTCTGTGATATATGTAGATTGGAATTTTTTCACCATCACATGAAATGTCTTCAATATCATGATCACACATGAAAGGCTCTATCTTACCGAGACCTATTATGTCTCTTTTTACGTAATATTGTATTGTATCTATTGAAGAAGGATCAACACCTTCAATATCAGAAATTATGTCCCTTATTTCCTTTGAAAGCAATTCCTTTGCGCGTATTTCACCTATTTTCATAAAATCTATGTCAAGTCTTTCCTCAAGCTCTTTTTTAACAACCTCGACGACTTTCCTGTTATATTCCGTCAAATCCGGTTCAATTACAGAATAAACAATCTCGTTTCTTTTTGGATCCCATCTTATTCGGGCGTAAGCATAAACTTTCTCGTTTCTTTTTGGTTGTTCCGGTATGAGCGGATATGTGACATTTACATTTCTGAGCATTTCTTTTTCATCGCTCGAAAGTGGAGTTGAAAGAGGTGCAGGCACCTTTGGAACAGAGATCTCAATTCCAGGAGCTTCCTTTATTATGACTTTTTGCGTGACAGCAGGGGCAGCCATTGTTTCCTTTTCGCTTGAAAACATGTACGTTTCTTTAGAAGACGAACCACCGACAGGGCCAAACCTTGCATAATTTTGTTTTCTCTGGCTCATGTAACCAGCTTTCATTCTTTTTATTATCTTCGTGGCTTTGTGACTTGGTTTGTGACCAGTCTGAGTTTTCTTTACCTTAATTTTCTTTATTTTAACCCTTTTTGTCATAGAAACCCTTCTTACATCCTCTATCAATACTGTATAATAATTGTGGTTGCTTTTTAATAAATTATAATAAGTAAGACATATTAGACCATGTTTTTGCCAATAATAACATTTTTACCGTTTTTGTACAAAATAATACATATTCATCTTGGTTTAAATGTGCCAAATAGATGTTTATGGGAAAACTTACATTAATTGATAATTTCAAAAGGTAAATTATTTTTCTTACGCTGTAGGATGCGGTCTTTCATCAACAAAAATTTGAATTATATCTCTGTTAAGAATAATATTCTTCCCGTTTTTGTACAAGATTACTTTGCCAGCATCACTAATAACCATGCCGCCAAATGTAAATGTCTCGTTAAGTCCGTAAAGGGTGGAGAAATCGCTTATATGATAAATTGGCTCCTGAGTTATATTCAGACCAACATTGGATAGGCTCAGTTTATACATAACACCACCAATTGTTTTTGGTATTGAGAGTGTAATTGAAGAGTTGAATTCATCATTTTCACAGAGTTCTATTATGTTTGACAGAACATATTCCTTAACCTGTGTTATCTGATCCTGAGATGTTTCTTGTGTGTAGTGATTCTGATACATCATAAAAAGTGCAAAGGACGCCATCAATATGATAACACCGACAGTGAAAAGTAATACCTGCTCAAAAACCAGGGTCTGTCCTTTAAATTTCATAATCATACAGGCTGTAATTTGATTTTGGACACAACGAGATCAGCCTTATTATATGCTGCACTTGGACGTGTCTCAGATCCCTCGTAGAATATGCTTATTTTGCTGTTTCCTGTTGAAACTCCTACATCGGAAAGCAGTTCTATTATGTATCCCCTGAATGGATCATTGCTGTCAAGTTCTCTGTATCTGAGCGTAAATTTAAGATTGTACATATTATCAGAAGTTGGCATTCCGACAAGTTTTATAATACCTGGCGTTTCGCCATATCGTGCAACATCACCTTCATCTAGAGTGTTAAAGACTATCTCTCCACCCATTATAAGTGGTTCTGAAACAGCAAATTGATAAATAATTGTATTGGTCTCTTCATCAAGACTAATCAGGCCTGGAACCGGTAATTCGAGTACATCCTCGCATGTTCCACCGTATGAACACGTTCCTGCCATATCAACTATCTTTTCATCAAGATCTTCCATGAACCTGACAGCTATTGTAAAATCGGCAACAACAGAGCGCTTGTCTATCATAGGTTTGCCCCACGAATACGCAAATCCGACAAGTGATATAACAATTCCTGTTATAAGAACGAGTGTAATTGCCTGAGTCTGGGCCTTTCTCATATTAGCCATAATATTATATTCACACCGTTGCTATAAAAATTATGTTTGCCAAGTAAAATTTTACTGCACTTACAGTGTACACTTAAAACGTAAATTATCCCTAAAAATACCCATATTTTTCACTATAGTTACATCATATATATAAATTTTTTTCACTTATTTAATATTAATTGGGGAAAGGTTTTTGATGTGATAATATGTTCAATTTTGTAAAAAAGTTGATGTTTGCAAGACAGTTCAAAATGGAAAAGGGAGAAATAGAAATGTTGGGTCAGAGAATGTTGATTATACCAAGTTACACTTTTGCGTACATGATAAAAAATTCAACAGATCCCATCGAAAGCGGAAAAAATATGTACCACGCGTGTAAGCATGTAAATATGGATGATGTCGGTTTCACTTACGAGATAAGCGAAAAGTTCGGTATCAAAGGTGTGGACCTCATAAAATGGATGGCGGATATAGCAACAATGGCAGGATTCGGAATTATAAAAATTGTGAATATAGACGAGGAAAAGAAAACGGCACTAGTACATATAGAAGATTCCCCAATCACAGAGTTCATAGGACAATCAAAATATCCGGTGGACCATGCCATAAGAGGATATATGGCAGGAGCTGCCGAAGTTGTTTTCAATGGATTGGGGAAAAAGAGTGGTGAATGGAAAAAATATGATTATATTGAGACAAAGTGCAGATCACTATCCGATAATATATGTGAATTCGTTCTTGTAAAAAGAGATGAACTAAAAAAATCTAATGATAAGAAAATGAAGAACCTTTACAAAGCCCAAGTTGGTGGATGGAAATCATGAAAGGGATGAAACATTTTCTAAATAGTATGGTGCCCATGACCATTATTATAAGTGCTATAAGCGTTTTCGTAGGTGGCACGATGTCTTCGGGTATACTAAACCCCAGCTTAACACTGGTTATGGCAGCAATAGCATACGCCTTGTCTGTAGGTTCATTCAACATGTTAAACAACATATTTGATGTAAAATCGGATAGATTATCCAAACCTGACAGGCCATTAGCATCTATGGAAATAACAACAATGACTGCATTTAAGTATTATATTTTAACAGTATCGCTTTCATTGATTATAGCATATTTTGTGAATTTTATCATCTTAATATCATGCGTTTTCGTAATCATACTATCTATATTATATTCAGTGCATCCGATAAAATTGAAAAGATTTATTTACATAAACACGATCCTAGTGTCTGCATGTTACTCGTTCATACCGTTATCAGCAGGATGGTTACTTTTCTCTGGTCTTCAATCCACGCCATGGTACATATTCGGAGCAATAACATCAATTTCATTCATAATGGTAATAACGAAAGATATCCAGGATGTTCATGCTGATAACATCTTCGGTGTATCAACAATACCTATTTTCTATGGCATAGAAAAATCCGGTAAATTTATGAGAAACGTCTCCATTCTGATTTATACTGCAGTCTTTATTCTCATACTGTCAAATATTTTCAATTATGTATATTTTCTCACATTCATCCCACTGATTGGAATTTTACATCTCTCTTCGCTAATTGAAAAAAATTCGACCGAAAAAATGGGCAAGGTCTTTCTCAGAAGGGCAGGATTGATAGGAATAACCGCAGAGATTCTATTTCTCATATCTTACATATATTCATAGATTATTTTCACTATAGTTACATCATCTATTTAAATTTTTTTCACTTATTTAATATTATATGAAGGGTAAAGAACTACGAAAAAATATAATGGAACTAGTCGAGCATCACTGGCCAGTTCACATAAAGGAACTTGTCAGGAAGCTTGGACTTGAAATTGACAATAGCAACATAAAAAAAATAAGCTATCACATAAAAGAACTTGAACGAGCGGAAAAGGTGAGAACCAAAAGAATTGGCAAAGCTCTCATAGCATGGCCTCATGATATGGAGAGGCTGAGAGTGATATACGAACTCATAAGGGTCGATTAGAATGGTAATAACAACTATACTTAAGAAAATGCTCATAAGCAGGGGATTCACTACTGATAAAGGTAGGATTAAAATGTTTGGTAAAATGGACTGGACACTTTTCCCATCACGAGCATTAGCTATAATATTCCAAGATGTCGGTAAAAAATTGGGTAAAGATTATCTTTATGATATAGGTTTTAAAGCAGGTTCGGATACCGGCGATGAAATTATACACGCTACTGGGAGTAAACCAAAGGGTGGGTGGATCACAATGAAATTGGTTGTGAGTTTACTTGAATTTATAGGATACGGTACACCGGTTTTCGTGAAGTCTGACATTGAAAAGGATGGGCATCACCATCTTCTAGTCCATGTAAGCAATAATCCGATAACAGAGTGGGGTGTAAAATTATACGGTAAAAAATCACTCGTATGTAATTGGGTAATGGGTGTATATGCCGGTCACGCCGAATGTGAACTTGGTGCTAAAAATGTCCGTGTAAAAGAGTCAAGATGTATAAAGGATGGTCATCCATACTGTGAATGGGAGAGCAAGTGGTAATTATGTCAAAAGGTAGAGGTAATGTACTGATAACTGGAATTGGTTCTTATAGACCACCTCATGAAATAACTAATCAATATCTTTTTGATAATTTCTTGAGCCCTATTCCTCACAAGCAATTCATAAGAAAATTAATGGAGAATTTTTCAAGTAAAAAATACAGAAAATATGTCGAAAAGGCGATAGAAGTAGTCGAATCAGAACGTGGATTAGGTGTTAAAACAAGATATTGGGATTTGCTACCGTTTGATGGGGAGGCTCCCTTAGATAAATACAAAAAACGTGTAAAACCACGTGACAGAAAAACTTCCGCAAAACTTTTTAATGACAAATCCAATACACAATTTTCAGATGGGTGGAAATACATATCAGATGAATTAGGTCTGATGGGTGAAATAGATGAAAATTCTCATACAGATTCTGCTATGGCGCTGAAAGCCGCAAAAATGGCTTTGTACACTGCTGACATAGACCCTAAAGAGATAGGGGCTGTTTTTCATGGAACCGCAACACCAGATGCAACTGGAGGATATTCAGAGGCTGGAAGAATAGCTACGACATTAGGAATACGCGATGACATACCTGTACAAGACATCATAACAGGATGTTCTGCAGCCTTCGATAGCATTTATGCTGCGAAATCTCTATTAATGGATCCAACAAATGACATAGAATCTGTTCTTATTACAGCATCAAACTTCACGTCTGGAAATGTGAGGGAGTTTTTCAGAAATAAACCAAAGGGGTGGAAAGCGCCACCAGGATTTCCTGGATCGACTAGTATTTTACTTTTCGGTGATGGGGCAGGAGCATATGTTTTGAAAAGAGCAAAAGATGATGATGGTACTGGAATAATTAATATTGAAAAAATAAACCAGGCAAAATACAATCCCGCATTTTGTTTATCCGGCGGCTCTGCCCTGCCTATGACAGCTAAGGCAATAGAACTTGGTCTTGAACAATATTATGTTCATCATGGATTTGTAAAAAACACAGCAGCAAAATTGATGCGAAGGGCAGTCGAATTAAATACGAAACGAGCAAAAGAAAAAGGTCTTGGAGACTATCATCCAAGTACGGCAGATCTTGTGATAATGCATCAAGCAAGTAAAAATACATTGTACGCTGCACAGAAAGAAATGGGCATAGACCCAGCAAAGATGGTCAATGAAGTTGAAACTAGAGGGAATTTAGTTGGAGCAAGTATTCCAATTGCACATAACATAGCTTTAGGTAGAATAAAAGAAGGGGATATTGTCAATTTCACAACCATTGGTGGTGGGTGGCACGCTGGAGATATTTCATACAGAGCTGGTCCGGAATCAGAAAAAATGTTCAAAAGAAGGGAAGAATATAAGGAAAAATTCCTGAAATAATTTTTTTAATCATCCCTTAATTCCATTCCGTTTTTGCCAAGTTCCATTGGCAGAACATCTGCAGAATGTTTCGTTCTTCTCATTTTTCTGACCATTAATGATCGTGATATACCTTCACCAATTCCGAAAAGATTAAGGATGATTACACCATCAGCAATGAATTCACTGACTCCGTCTCTTGAAAGGCTTCCTCCCTTATCCTCACCTATCTCATTATCCAGAATTTCTGATGTTATTATTGATGTTACACCCTGTTTTTTTAGCATCATAATTATTGAAAACAGTCGTTTTCTTAGAACTGCTGGTTCTTTGACATACATTCCGACAAGTGATATTGGATCAAGAACAACTCTTTTTGCATTTATTGAACTTATTGCATCGACTACTGCTGTTGATATATCAGAAACTTCAAATGGATTCTGATAAGCAAATTTGAAAAGTCCTTTCTTTTCGTATTCTGTAAAATCAAAACCATACCTTTTGACATCTTCTTTGATGTCTTCTGGATCTTCTTCAAGTGTTATGTATATTCCCGGTTCACCTTTTTTTACTCCTTCCCAAAGATACTGGCAACAGAATGTAGTTTTACCTGTTCCTGTGCCGCCTGTTATCAGAATAGTAGAACCTTTAACGAATCCGCCCTCAATTTTGTCATCAAGACCTGGGATTCCTGTTGTGATTCTTTCTACTGTTGATGAAGAACCTGTTGAAGATGAAACAGTTTTCTTAGGCATAATAATACTTTGTTTCAACCCTCTTATATGTATTTTGGGATTTATGTCATTACTGTGAAAAAAAGCATGTCTAAGTATCTCGTTCGATTAAATAATCAGCAAACTGGTCTAATATTTTCTGAAGATCTTTTGGCATAGTCGATGTGATTTTTTTGCTCTCTTCTACAAGCTCTTTTGCTCTGCTTTTTGCATAGTTGAGAGATCCTGTTCTCTCAAAGAGATTTTTTACAAATTCGACATCACTATCAGTTGTTTCTTTTCTGCCTTTGTCAAGTATTGCCATAAGGGATTTTTTATCACCACTACCACACTTTGAAAAGCAATGAACAGCCATCATGCTTCTTTTACCTTCTCTTATATCAGAACCTATTCTGCCTCTGCCCTTGCCTTTTGTGAGATCAAGCAGGTCATCTACCATCTGAAATGCCGGTCCTACCTTCATTCCAAATTCTTTTATCTTGTTTACAAGTTCAGGCTTACCTGCAACTATTACTCCACCTATCATTGGAAGAGTCAAATACCATGCAGTTTTACCTATTATCATCTGCATGTAATCCTTTTCAGTAGGGTTGCTGTTCTTACGAAAGTTCATCTCATATGTCTGGCCTTCTGCGGTTTTTGAGCATGTTTCAACTATCTCTTCGATAAGACGTAATTTCACTTCTGTATCGATTTTTGAATTAATAACCATTTCATAGACCTTTTCAGACATGTAATCTCCTATGTTTATGCCATGATCAGCACCGTACTTAACCCATACAGCGGGTTTATCCCGTCTTACAGTATCACCGTCTTCTATATCGTCATGCACTAAAAGCCAGTTATGCAGAATTTCACATGACGCAGCAAACGGCATTACCTTTTTGACATCCCCGTTGAGAGCTTCACATGTCATTATGGCAAGAACAGGTCTTATGCGTTTACCGCCTGTTCCCATATGATACCATATCGCATCATGAAGATTTGGTATGCCGTTTTTCTTAGGCACTACTTTTTCTATTTCCTCTTCTATCAGTTTCCCCTTCTCTTTCAATATGTTTTCAACGCCTTCAATCATAGTCTTATATTGTAATACTTGTTTTTAAAATTTCAAAACTAAATTAAGTATATTCTGTGGTCGTTATGAACGTAGTAAATCTTGCAAATATCAAAGGCGGAGAAGCGCTTGGGGAAAAGGCAAAAAAGCTATCTGACATGCTAAAAGAAAAAATGCCGGTACCTGCTGGCTTTGTTATAACCAAGGATATGTTTGAGCACTTTCTCAAAGAAAACAAGCTTAAAGGAAAAATAGCAGCAATTCTTGAAAATGTAGACCCGAATGATTACAAAAGACTAGTCGAGGTTTCAGATGAAATTAAAACAATGTTTACAAACTCACATTTTACCGATGCAATGAAAAAGGAAATAGATGAAGCTTACGAAAGTTTTTCTGTCAGAAACGAGGTGAAAGATCTTGGCGGAGCCGCATTAGATTTCATACGTGCGGGAAGAGAGAGTATATTCGTCTCAGTCAGGGTTTCTGCAACAACTTCAGAAACATCATCGTTTCCAGGTGTTTTTGACACGTTTTTGAACGTAAGCTGTCAAAAGGACATTTTAGACGCCGTAAAGATGGCATGGGCGTCACTTTATTCACCAAGGGCAATATTCTACAGATACAAGAAAAACATCGCAGGGGCAAGTTTTGGCGGTATTATTGTACAGAGGATGGTTGATTCCGAAAAATCAGGTATTGTGACAAATACAAGCAATGCCGTGGTAATAGAAGGTTCATGGGGATTTGGTACTTCAATATCATATGGCCTTGTATCACCTGATAAATACGAGCTTGACAGTTACTCAGGGGATGTACGCAATAAAGATATCAGAAAAAAGGTGTGGATGTACAGAAAAGACAATGTTACGGGGAAAACATCAAAGGAATGCGTTCCCCATGAAAAAATGAATATGCAGGTTTTAAATGAAAATGAAATTGCAAAAGTTTTTGAATTGTACAAAAGGGTGTCTGACAGGTACGGACAGGACCACATTGTAGAGTGGGCAATAAATAGGGGGAGAATACACATACTTCAGGCAAGGGCTGTGAAAAATCAAGTTCAAAACGGGAATGAGGAAGTTTTTGAAGGTGAAAGTACAAAAGGTCATTCCATCTCATCTGGTTCTGGTAAAGGGCAGGTCAGAGTTATCAGAAATACGTCTGACTTTGAAAACATAACAAGTGGCGATATCATAACAACAAAGATACTGTCACCTGAATTCATTCCATTTATAGGAAAGGCTACTGCAATGATTTCAGAATATGGAAGTTTTGGCAGCAGCGCATCTGCTGTATGCAGGGAAATGGGAATGCCATGTGTTAGTGAAATTGAAATATCAATATTCTCAGACAATGAAATTGTGACAGTAGATGGTACAGGAGGTCAGGTGTTTTCTTTCAGGAAACCTGAAATAGAAGATTGTTCTCCGATGTTTGGAACAAACGGCACACCTAACATGTCAATGAACATTGGAAGATTTGAAGATGTCAATGCAACTGAAGTAAAAATTAATTTTGATTTATCAAGACAGTTTGATTATGAAATGAGAGCAGACGGAATTGGTCTTCTGAAAGCAGATGGAATATTCCTTGACCAAAATCCGTTATATCTTGCAAAGAGCAATCCAGAAGAACTCCTTTCAATGTTCTCAGGAATCGAACCAATAGCGAAAAACATTTATCCAAAAACAGTGTGGTACAGAAACTACAGTCCAATGAACGAAGAGACAAATCCAGTGATTGGAATGAGGGGAATAAGAAAATCACTTGAAGATCCTGACATGCTTAAATGCGAAGTAGAGGCACTGAAAAGGTTGTATTCAAAGGGCCTTAACAATGTCGGAATAATGCTCTCATTTGTCTCATCAATCAATGAATTCCGTGCAGCCAAGCAATTCATACCGCTTTCCCTTAAACTTGGTGTCGAGGTCTCAATACCATCAACTGCTCTTGAAATAGAATCGTTCTGTAAGGAAGGATTGAATCTTGTTTCAATAAATCTTCCTGAACTGACGCAGTTGACAATAGGCGTTGACAGAAAAAATGAAAATATTTCACATCTATATTCCGAGTCAAGTCCAGCTGTTTTAAAACTCATAGAAAGCGTTGTCAAAACGTGCAAAGAATATAATGTAGAAGTATCTGTTTCAATAGAAAAATACGACCCGGAAACAATTGAAAAGCTTGTTAGAACCGGCGTAAACTCTATATCATTAAATCAGGAATATGCTGACGAGGCGAAATCGCTTATTTCAAGAACTGAAAAAAGAATTCTCTTTGATAAACTAAGACAAAAAGGCGATTATGAAATAGTTTCCTGATTTTAACTATTCGCTTGATTTCTTCTCTTTTTTCTTACCAGATGATCTTAGAGCCCAGCGCAGAGGTGATGTCAGTGTTTTTACAAACTTCCATCCGCCTCTTATAACAGTGTAAACAAGGTAAAGTCCAACACCTGTTACTGCAAACCATATTATGTTAAAGATGTTTATTTCTATGTTCAAGCCCAAAAAAAGCGTTCCGATAATAGGAAAAATCGCTGCCACAAGTCCTATGATAAATGCCCTGAAAAGGAATTTAACAAGCTTGTACGATATTGCTATGAATATTATAAAGAATATGAAAAATATGAGAATGTTTTGTTCAGCCAATAATTCTAACATAGTTATAAATTGCATCCATTCCTTTAATTTCTTATGGACCTTGAAAATAACCTAAGATCTGAAATTGACAAATGGACAAAAAAGATAGAAACAGAAATGAAAAACGTCAAAGTAATCGACAAAAAGAATGAAAACTTCCTAACAAACATTAGAGCATACATAAAGGACTCCAAATATTTCTTAGAGAAGGGAGATCTTGTCAGAAGCTTTGAAGCAATTGTATGGGCATGGAGCTGGCTTGAAATCCTAAAAGAACTTAATGTGGTCGATTTTTAAACTAGTTTTTTTGAATCATGGTAGATGAAATTTTGGTTTCGAATACCGCTTTTTGTACCACTAATGTACACGTTGAACGAATCACCTTCTGCGCAATCATTTAAATTATATTCTTCGTTTATGTTCCCAGGACAAGGTGATGAATCATCTATTTGTCTCTTACCATCACATTTGGTTATTCTTATTCTTGTAGCGCCACTATTGGATTTACATAAATTCCTACCCCTGACTTTGAATGTTCCGGGTCCGTATATGTCCTTTTCTTGTATTTCTATTCCATTGTGGTAATACACTATTGACGTGTAACCGCCACTGCCTATATTACCGAGTATTGCTTCCATTGATACAAGCGTGTTTGTAAGCCTGCTCATTGACCGAGTAAACGTACTGAAGCAACCCATCATATTAGTCATAAGTGCAGCACTTGACTGCGTTCCTGACTTCCACTGATTGGCGTCATCCAACTGGGAAGTGGCATAAGCTGTTGTCTTTACTTGTTGCTGTACCATTTCCATGCACATTTCAAACTGCATGTAGCTTATGTAGAACTCTATGAGTGCCATTAGATGAGGCATTAGTTTAAAAAGGTCATCACATACATTTCCTGCTGTCTTACCAACGCTTGCAATACCATTAAATACATTCTTCTTTTCCTCGCCTGAGAACATTTCTCCGATTATTCTCGGCATTACGCATGTAGCAAAACCCCATGCAAGACCTTTTTCCAGATACTCTGTAAGTTCGTCTTTTTCTTCTCCCTCATCCAAATCGTCTACACCAAGATTGAAAATTTCTTTAATTGAGATGTACAGACCAACTGCTGCTGCTGCTCCAACAACGACTTTAAGCAGCCATCCCCAGCCACCTTCACATTCTGCACCAGATGTGGTGGTTGTCTTTTCTCCTGTGTCACCGTTATCACCGTCGCCGTTAGTAGTGTCTTCATCGCCGTCAAACCCTATTTTGGTGGTTTCTATCTGGTAGTCAGTGGAGGATTGTGGTGAATTTGAAGCACTACCACTATAACAACAGCATTGATTGCTAATACATCCGGATACTTCTTTTTTGTCTATGATCTTATCAAGATTAGCAGGACCAGCAATCCAGTCAGCACATGTCCCAACTAAGCATTTAGAAATGGTATAACCATCTTCGGAACATAGTTCTGAACAGGTTTTAACTGTCTCATCTTGCGATTCATCTTTTTTATCATCGGGTTTAAAACAGCAACATTTATTACCAGTGCCGCAGTCGAATTCTAATTGATCTTCTTGGTCACATGAATCTAAGCAGAATCCTCCGTCACGGCCAGTTTCTTTGCAAGCAGCATTACAATCATGGTCTTTATCATCAGTTTTTACATTTTCCGTCGCTGTCTTTGTGTCGCAACCGGATTTTTTGTCAGCAGCGTTGTCCAGCGATGTTATGAGCTTGTTACCGATAGAGCACACTCCGCAGTATGCAAGGAACAATACAATCCACTTGAAGAAGTCCTTGAAAGAATTGAATTTTTCCATCATATCCGCCATCATCTTTTCTGCGTTTATCATGGCATCTGATTTCTTTGGCTGTATTGTCATGGATCCGTCAAGCTTTGAGATGGTCTTTTTAGCAAGACCGTTTGCGTATTTAACGTATACTGTAAGGTTGACCTGTCCCAGACTGATTGGATCAAATGTCTGGGTGGAATCATTTGTAACTTCATATTTATCTGTGTCAGGAAGTTTCATTGTTGGTCCTATCTGGAAAGGACAAATGTACTTGTGTCCTTCTTTAGCAGATTTTCTGCAGTTACCGAGAGTTCTTGGTTCAAGTACGCCAGAATTTGTTAAAAGTACGTCAAAATCGTAAAGATTTATGTCACTGAGTTCAACATCTGGATTTGCGTTGTATAATCTTATTGTAATGTTCTGGTTTGAACTGGATGCAAGAGAACACTTCACGCCTTTTCCGTAAACACCCTGTATCTGGCATTCTATGGTCTTCTCCGGACTTGTCAGTATATCCATGTCTATTTGATATTTGCTGTCGTCACGAACTATTCTTGTATCTATTATACCCTCTGCTTTTTTACCGGCAGCAGTTGCAGTGAGTATAATCTGTCCTTCACCATATTCACATCTCTGGAACATTGCCACGCTTGTGTAAAGTGAACATTGATAATCCTCTATTCTATGAACACCGACTTTCTGGTGATTAATAAGTTTACAGATTGTTGAATTGCCTGTTGGTGAAACGCCCATTCCTTTTGTAAGCTTGCCCTGGTCGTCCTGAGCGTCAAGCCTGAATGACCACATAAGGTCGTCTTCTTTTGGTTCAGGGTGAAGAAGGTCTGCATACATTATCCTGACATATCCGGAATCGCCAAGCTTTATACTCTGTCCAATAAGACAGTTTATAGGACTCTGGAGAGCGCCACTGACAACATCATTGTCTAAAATCTCAAGATATGGTTCAAGCGGACGTGCTGTAACAGATATATCACCAAACCCTGAAAGCATTTCACTGTTTCCGCCAGCCTTAACAAGAAGTGTTAAATCGAACGTGTAAAAGTGAGAACCTTCGCCAGGAGCAAGGTCACCGGAATCACATGTTACAGCTGCCATTAATTTGTCTGTTGGTATATTGCATGTTATCGCCTGTCCCTTCGCAGTACAGTATCTTGATGAACCAGGAATTGTTCTGCCGTTAAAGCTTATCACTTCTTCAATTATTTCAAAGTCTGTCAAGATTTTTGACCTTGCAGTTACCCTGACCGTGTTCTGATTTTGCTGGGTCTGTCCGCCGCAGTAAAGGTTATCAGGACTTATGCTCTGTATTTCCAATTGTGTATCATCTGAAATAGCATAAACATTTGTAGTGTTTGAAAAATCATAATTTTTTCCATTGCTCATCCTTAGACTGAGCGTCACCGAATTTGCACCCGGATCTGCATTTGCTGGCATTCTTATTGTAACATCACAATTGAAATCATACTCTACATCAGCTTCGGTACATGTTCCTGCAGAAAGTATTGAATTTGGTATAACGGTTGCCTGATGTTTAAGGTCTGCCGCCATTGCGTTGTGAACTGTTACATATAATGATGCAGATGTCTGATTACCCAGTTCTGTTTCTATTCTTGAAGGAGTTGTTGAAACTATCTCAAGCCAAGGATTTGTATCGGCAACATCTGCTACAGGTATTACCATTGGAAATGTTACGAGCGACCCCTGTATGGAAAATAGCACTGACAATGATGAAGCAGAATAACTGGTTAAATCAAATTGTGTATTTGCACACTCATAAAAGTCCCTGTTAGCAGTTGATGATACCTTTACACACGTCAATGGCTGGTCTGATTTACTTGCATAATTGTAAAGGAATGACGGACTTGTTCCAACCATTTCAGGGTGTTGAACAAAGAGTTTAATGTTAACAGAATTCACTTCACCCGAAGACAATGTATCAGGCTGAACAGCATACACCTGCATGTGAGGATCGGGTATCTGAAGGTATATTTTCTGTGAATTTGTGTAGTATGTATCATCAATAGAATACTTTATTATCACAAGATTTTTCATTGTGTCACAAAGTTCAGCTGCTGTTATCGTACATGTAAGAATGTTACTTGATTTTGTGCATTCATTATCTATATATGTTGTTCCGTCTATTGTGTACTTGAAATCTGAAACAGATAATAAATCTATATTTTCAGCTTTTATTCTCACCTCGGCAGAACTGTCTGTTACACAATCCACTGGTGAAGATGTTGAAGTAATTGTGAATGCTGGTTCTGGTGGAGGTGGCATTATTTCAAAGAATGTTTTTGCAGTCAACTGCTTTGGTGCACCTTCCATAAATCCGTCTAATCTAAATGAAAGATCATTGACACCGTCTGAAGTGCTAGGTATTACAAGTGGAACCGTGCACTTGTAATATTTTATGTTTGAATACGATGACTCAAGAGTACATGTGGCAGCAGAGAAACTGTTACTGAGATATTTATAATTGAAATCATCTTCCTGGAATGTTATTGTGTCAGGATAATTAACATGAAGTAAGACACTAACATCAGTTGTCTCTCCTGCTTCGACAGTTTGTGGTGTTACTGTGTCTATTCCCATGCTTGGAGGAGGAAATGTCACAAAAACCGGAGCAGGTTGCGCCAATGTTTCTATTTCACCGTACGTGAATTTTACTGTAACTTCCAGATGTTCCTGTAAAAGTGAACACACTTCATCACCATCTATTGTACATGAATATGTGTGACCTGAAGATGTGCAATCTAAATCATTGAAATTAGTATTGTCAAACGTGTAGTATGTTTCAGGTGCCTGACTTATTGGATCATTCACCTGTAATTGGATTGTTACTTCTGAATCTATTCCGCAATCAAATGGTGCTGGCAGTAATGAATTAACAATAAGCTTTGGTGTCGCAGGAACAAGTGTTATTGGGAAACTCCCGGATAATTTTACGCCGCCAAGATAGTTGAAATTCACGCTTATTGTAGATGTTCCCGGTCCGTTGCAGACAGGGAAATTGACTACAGGTATTGTACAGTCATAATAATATGTGTTATCGTCGGAATTTTCCGTATCAATTGTACATATTATAGAACCTTCAGTTGACTGCACTCCGTCAATCTTGTAATAATATGACTGGTAATTTCCAATATTGCTTGCGTTCTCAACATGGAGTCTTACTGTTATTACATCATCGCTTCCACATGTAACGACCTGAGGAGACCATGTTTCAGCAACAATTGTTGCTCCACCAGATGTTGGCGGTCCGGCCTCGGTTGAGTAGAATGTAATAGGACTGCTTATTTTCCCATTACCGGCAAAAATAAAATCCCATGTCCTGAGGCTTTCTGTAAAAGTATTTTCATCAACTGATGTTGGATGGAAAAGTGGCACTGTTGTTCCCGATGGATCAATTTCACCATCATTCCCAGCCAGATCGTGTATTTTTGTAACAGAACTTCCGCTAACAGTCTCTATAACAGAATGATCAACGTTATCCGATGGAATCGCGTTGTAGTTTTCTATGTAGTCTCTAACTGTTTCAGCAGCAACACCATCATTGAGATATATGTTAAGCTTATCGGCATTGTGAATTTCGTGATAGAAGTTCTTTATGCCTGTTTTTGTTATCTTATTCCAGCTACCTATCCAGACCTCCTTTCCTGAAATATCAAGTTTTGCAAATGTAAGGAAATTACCAATATTGTCTGAACTTATATCATCCCATCTATACGTTTCATCAAAAGATATGCTTCCTGTTCCCTCGTTTACAGATATTACAGGTTCTATTCCATTCTGTATACATTCAGAAGGATCTAATGCTTTACACCTGAAAAGGTATATTTTCTTTATATCATAGCTTGGGTTTTTACTTGAAAATTTTATTTCCATGTATTGGTAGTTCTGCTGGTATTCGTCCACAAATTCACTATTAACAAAATCTGAAAAATCGAGCATTGAAGTAGTTACTTCATCTCCACCTGTAAGGAATATCCCGACATGAAGTGCTGAAGCAACTGGTATGGACAAGAGTAAATAAGTGCACCCAACTGCAAATATTTGGAGTACTAATAATTCTAGTCTGTTCATATCTAACACGTTAGTTCTGTAGTACTTACCGGTGTTTCCCATCCACAGTGGACAATTAATACATCGTTCATCTGATCTGCTTCAGATGGATCTATGCCAGGTTCATCTATATCAGATGCGTCTGTTTTTGTAACAACAGGGAGATAAACGTAAAGATTCTCTTCATTTTCACCAAGCACTATCGATGTATTGATGTAACCGACAGGAATGCCACTTTCTTCTTCTGACACGGTTGCTGTAATGAAATATTCTATTGGTTGCATACCATATGTTTCAACTTCAAAAGCTATATTACCATCGTTATCATAGTTTGTGTAAAGAAGTGCAGAATCCTCGTTTGTGAAATAGTTAGGTGTTTTCGGCGACATTGAAAGGAATACAATATAATTATCATTGAAATTGTCTTCTGTCAGTTCCTCTGGACTACCAACTACTGAATAAGCAACATATTTACCATCGCTATCATCGCCCCCATCATCAGTTGCCCGTGTATCAAGACCCCTGAAATGTATGGTTGTATTGTCCGCTATTTTTTCAAGCGTTATTGGTTTGTCTGCAATATCATCTGACCTGTAAAGATCACCAAAGCTCCTGTAACCTTGTTTGTAAACATGAAGTTCGCTCACCATACACGGTATCTTTCCTTCAACAACACCATTGCTGTCAGTTACTCCTATGTCACATATGTAGAACCCCACATCAGCACCCTCTACTGCGTCATCAGTTGAATTTTTAACTGTTATCTTTGCATTACATTCTGCTTCGAGTTCACATATTTTTGAATATTCAGATTCTTTACCAAATTCTGCAGTACAGTTACCAGGTTGTGTGTTTTCTATATCGACCATGACAGCAAAGTTGAACCACTGATTCAGCAGTGGATCTTCAACCATTATAATAACAGGATAACGGAAAGTGTATGCAACTGAGTATGGACCCATGCACAGAGGTATGAGTGGTATTATAGGTTTTGGTAATATTCTCAGTGGATCGGGTGAAAACATGAAATGCTTGTCTATCTCTTCATTCCATTGTGGAGGATACGCGAATGCAACTTCCATGTCAGAATAGCTTTTACCGCCAACCTGATTTATTGGATAGAATGGGTTTTCAGCAAGTTTTAGAGCATCTGTGTTCCATACAACATGTGATATTGTGTATTCTATTACCCCTTTAATACCAGGGAGCAATTGCTTCCTTGTCTTGAACAGATAATTTCCACATCCCATCTGCATGCCTGCAACAGGTACCCAGTTCTCATGCTCAGGATTAGAATGCATCATAGAAACGAGTGTTACTGTTTCAAAGAATCTTGCACTCTTTGCATCGTTGACAAAATTATTGGAAAAATCTAAAACATCGTAAAGTTTTGTCGGGACAGATATTTCATACGGCTGTTGTATTTCATAATCTTCAACTTCTGTTGGGAGGTAAATCTTTATGTTTACCCTGTCTTTGATTATGTCGACTTCATAATTAGTATCGCTGAAATCGAATTTAACATTCTTCCCATAGAATTCCATTTCATTCTCAAGATTTGCTCTCATGTAAGCAAGTACACCTTTTCCTATTTCATCAGAGACCTTAGGAACATTTGTTTCACCACATGCAAGCCAGACTGATGTATCGAACATGCCAAACTCAACAGACATATCAGGGCGGGCAACCCCACCTTGGTTGTAAAGAAGTGTCATGTGATCTTTGACACCGGCACGAATTAGGTTTATAACAGAATCCTTTATTGTTTTTCCCTCTTCAGGTATCCCCGATGTATCAGGCGGGGTAATAACCGCACTACGGGAAGCAATAACAATAGCAACGATTGCTATTATAATCAAAGAAATGATAACAATAAATTCCATTTGTCCTTTCTTGCCCGAGCTCATATAATTATATTTCATGTTATCACTTATATCCTTTATATATACTATGAACAGGGGCTGTTTACGTATTCTAAATTGTAATCCAAAGACTTATCTTCATAATTGAGGGTGAACGTATACGTTTCCGATAGGTCATTACTTGGGTCTGTTCCAAGCAGTGCATCTGTTTTTGTAGGACCATAAGTACCTTTCAGTTCACCGAATATCAACGTTTTGAAATGTGTATCTGAACTGATATCAAGCTCTGAAACAAACCCTTCCGTCTGGTTGAGCTTTTCAAAGTCGTAATCTATGGTTATTTCATCGCCTGAGCATATGTCATCCCCGTTTGCAAGGACACCTGTCCTGTCAGATAGGAATATCAGTTTCACTGTCCTGTAATCGCCATATGTTATGTTGTAAAGTGCTGCATTGGTTGAAATACTGACTGAAAGACTTTCCATCGTGGCCGACAACTTTTCAGTATACTCCGACATTATGTTGGATGCTGTCAGCTGGAGGTTCATCCTCTCCATAGATAACGCCATGTCCTTTTGAGCCTGATTGTATGTGTCGATCAATAGTAACAAATGTACAAAAGTGAGAATTTTATCAATTGCTTTCATTATACCACTATCCAATATCTTGCACGCGACATCGCCCACAGATTTAAATACAACACGAAGCACAACACAAATCCATAATCTTAGATCACTATATTGTTCCCACATGATCTCGGCTCTGCAGCTTGCAAAATGGTCTCCCATCATTTCAAGTAAGGTAGGAATTTTTATTTCTGCTACTATAGCCCCATCTTCGAAATCCTCAAGCTTCTGTATTTCATCCTCTACCTCTTTCATAGCTTTACCTGATACACATTCTAACATCTTTGGGCCATTACCAACAAGGAGCTCATATGCAAAGTTAAATATCTTTAAAATTTTTGGAAACAGTTTTGTCCCCTCCTCGCCCCATATATATTTCTCTCCAAGATCATGAACTCCTTTTTTGAACCCCTTTTCCTCAAGTGTATTGACAATATCTCCTATTTTACAACATTTTCTCAACATATTTATCCAATCCCACACTTTGGCATACGTTTCACTGCTTGTGAAATTAGTAATCCATTCGAAATGTTTGACATCTTTTTTGAGAACCTTTATTGTGTTTATGAGTTCCTGTATCATCTTACCTTCCATTACAAAGGTTTCAGAATCTGAAACATTCGTGTAGTAGTTTATGTATTTGAGGTCGAAAAAGGCTGTAACTTTTCTTGTCATGCTGGTTGTTTCGCCTTTGTTTGCAGGGAGTTCAACGTTTGCTAAAGGTACGAAAGTAGAGCACTTATATTTGTTGTATGCGAGTTTTTTGCAGTAAGCTGTTGTTATTTCTCCATTATCCAGCATGTATCTTGTTTCAAAAACTTCTATTTTCTGCGGAACATTACCTGTTATTGTAACTGTTATGTTCTGTTGTGGTTCCAAAGGGATACATAGTCCTTCTTCACTCACTATCTGACATTCAATATCATCCAGTCCAGTTACTCTCAGAGATAGATCAAGAGGTTCAGAAATAAATGATGTCGTAAAATCACTGGAAAGTTCATAATCACCGTTTTTGGCTGTTATTGAAACAAACGCGTCTTTAGTTACATCACACTCTGTAAATGCATTATTGGATACTGTCAATTCACAAATGTAGATTTTTTCTATACCATTACCTTGCCTTTCAAGTAGTTCTTCGCAGTTTATTAGACCACCACCATAGCTCACACCGTTAAGAGAGAATGACCAAGAAATGTCACCGGAAAGTTTTTCTGCATGTTCAATTAAAACAGGAACATCAAACTCACTTCCGGTAAGACAGTTTATTTGAGGTACTGGGTATGGCGGACTTGCGACATTGAAGTTTATTTCCATATGTGGTTCAGTCCCCGCCTTTGTGATTATAATATCTTTTTCAGCTGTTACCTTTGCTTCCCTGTTAACATACGAAATGCCAAGTGTGAGATAGAAGTCGTTTTTTATTTGCTCAAAGGGGCATGAAGGCATAAGTGATAACATTTCCTTTACCTTAATTCTGCAATTTATTTCCTGATTACTGAGAACGTTTTCAAAGGGGAAACATGAAACAGCAGACGTAATGTTATAATATATACCAGTCGACTTGTCTTCGACAAGTGCATCAACCGTATCTATATCGAATTCCGGTATGTTATCAACGTAAGCACGGAATGTCATGTAACCACCAGTGTCACAGTCTATTGGTTCAAGTTCGTCTATTATTTTCAATACCGGTTCTATTACAAACTTTGCACTATCTGTATTGAAAACTTCACCAACAGTGTAAGCAGAAACAAATATTATGGACATTATCAGATAGCATGAGAAAAACACGGAAAAAAGGACAAACGCTTGCTTTATATTCATAGTTAATTATTTGCCGCAGGCTTATTTTAAACTTATAAATTTCATGTTCCACATTAATTAAACATGGCAAAGACAAAGAAACCTTCAAAGTCACTGGCAAAGAAATCGAAAAAAGAAAAATACGACAAGGACGCAGACGAGAAAAAAAGAGTGCAGATAATTAAAAAATTCACAAAAGAGGTACTCAAAAAATACGGAGCTGTCATAAAATCCGTTGTATTATTCGGTTCAAGTGCCAGAGGATCATGGCACAGTGAAAGCGACATAGACGTTTTTCTCATAGTTGATGATACCAAGCAGAAAATAACTCCAGCTATTAAAGAGCAGATGGAAGAGGAATTCGATGTCATTGCCAAAAAATTATCAGATAAACTTTCTGTTCAGCAGCCATACCTTCTAACTGAATTCTGGAACATGGTAAGAATCGGTCATCCAATTGTTTTCAATTTCATCAGAGAAGGGGTACCTGTTTTTGACAAGGATATTTTCCTCCCAATTAAAAGACTCCTTCAGATGGGAGAAATAAAGCCATCCAAGGAAGCTGTGGAAAAATACATTGACAGAGCACCA
>DAOWAL010000134.1 GCA_030634615.1 Candidatus Aenigmatarchaeota archaeon
AAAAACGAAGGAAATGGAAAAATCGAAAATAATTTATTTGTTTATCAAACGTGGTTCGGCGGTGACACATTCTACGAATTAAGAGACGACAATAACGCTGTTATCGCAAAAACGAGCAGAAGAGAACTTAAGAGGGAAGGATCGAAAAATATGTCACAACCCTGGGAAAACATGTACAATATGATAAACTGAGAACTACTCCCCGACTTCGATGAATTCTATGTTCAGATAGCCCTGGAAAGCGTCTGTAGCACCAGGATAATCCCCTGTTGTACTCTCTACAATAAGATAGAACGATTCTGGGTTTTCTCCTTGTTCAAGACCCATTTCAAATGCTTCGCATTGTGCATGGGTTTCCTTAAAGTCAATTATATGTATTGCTTTTTCGCTGAAATATGGAGTATATCTTTCAAGTATTGTCTTGTAAAACTTCAGGAAAGAATCAAGGTCCTGCTCTATCTTAACCACTATGAACACATGTCCTCTTTCACTATTGTAAACTTCAACTATCTTTGCATCCATTCCGACAGCTTCGTACATGCTTGCAAGAAGTACGGAAAAGTCATCACAGTCACCGCCCTGTGTATCCCATGTTTCTGTTGGTGTCGCTACATACTCGTCTCTTCTTGGATCGGATACGTAGTGAATGTTGTTTGCAATTTCATTATGCACGCCGAAAATTTTTGTTGCAGGTGCATTTGGTGCCGAGTATTTCACAACCGATTTGACAGCAATATTTCTGATTTCTGAAGCATTGAACTTATTGACATATTCTCCATCCTCTTCAAAAGTTCTGTTCCAAAAACATTTCCAGTTCAGTTGAAAGCTTATTGGTTCTTTACAATAGCATGAATTTTTGTAAACATATGCAATCTCCCCTTTCTGGGAACAAAGCACCTCACACTGCTCATTCTGATTAAGCGTGGACATTATCAGGGATTCTTCGATATATTTTAACTCCCAGGCAAGACCGGCAAGAAGAACTATTATTATCAAAAAAAGTATAACCTTCTGAGAGTCCATAAAATAATATTGGATAGACTTTTATAAAAAACGGGGTACAATAAATAGTAAGTGATTTAGTATGAAAGCATATGTTGCAACAAATATTGTAGGAGTGTTTGCATTTGACAAAGACGGTAAAACTATCCTTAGCAAAACATTTCCCAAAAATCCGGAGAAAATAGCGGAAAGGCTCAGAAAATCCCGCGAAGGCGAGATAATTGAAGAGGAACGCGAAGTTCTGACTAAACTCAGATTGAAGGGATACAAAGAAGTAATTTGGGACAAAGAAGCGAAAGATGGAGAAATATCGTGTGTTTACGATCCGGATAACAAGGGAAAGGAAATTGCAAATAACGAATTCAGAAGACTTGCCCTCGAAAACAGGTGGGCGGCAACTCAGTCGGAATTAAACGAAATACTTACTAAAGTAAATGTTCTCTTATCAGGTCAGAAAATTAAATCGTCTGTTAAAAAGGACAAAATAATCATGCACGTCATAGGCGTTGTAGACGAGCTTGACACAGACCTCAATTCTCTTTCAGAACGACTAAGGGAATGGTACGGATTACACTTTCCTGAAATGCTAAAACAAACAAAGACTCATGACAAATTCGCTGAAATAATTGTCAAGTACGGAGCAAAGGAAAATATAGAAGACAGCGAACTTGCAGGTCTTGTTTCAAAATCAGTTGGCATGGATTTTACAGAAGAAGATGCAAAAAGCGTCAAAGAATATTCAAAGGTTCTGCTCGACATGAGACAAACGAGAAACTCTCTTTCAAAATATCTGGAAGATATATGTGAAGAAACAGTACCAAATCTTTCAGCAGTTGCAGATCCGCTTTTGGCAGCAAGACTTTTATCTCTTGCCGGAGGACTTGAAAAAATAGCAAAGCTTCCAAGTTCCACAGTACAGCTTTTAGGAGCTGAAAAAGCACTTTTCAGGCATTTGAAAGGCCAGGGAAAAGCTCCAAAATACGGTGTATTGTTCGGTCATGTTCTTGTACAACAAGCCCCAAAACATTTAAAAGGAAAAATTGCCAGATTAATATCATCAAAACTTTCCCTTGCATCAAAGATAGATTTCTTTTCAGAAAGAAACGAAGGAAAGGATATGAGAAAAGAACTGGAAAAGAAAGTAAAGAATATGACAAAGTGATGATAAATGAAAACAAAAGAAAAACGAGTGTTCATTGACCTTGAAAAAAGGGTATTTGACGTAAAAAACGAGACCATGACACGTGGTGCGTGGTGGTGGTGGTTTTGGTTATTCTTTTTCAATAACCCAAAAAATCCAGACAAACCAAGACAATTGATGATTCTATGGTCAACAAAAAACGTAAAGGAAATAAAATGCAATCATCTAAAAATAAAACTCGATCACGACATAACAAACAAAACAAATTTGGATGGCGCAGTTGCTGCTTGGTATTTTGACGGTGAAAAAATGCACCACAATTTCCTGCTTGAGCAATGTAATGTACTACTTAAGGAACACGGACTTTTGTCCAAATCAAAGATATCAACATCGTTTACAATGAAAGGTAAAAAAAGTATTGTTAAGATAGGAAAGGATATGGAATTTGTTGCAACAGCTGAAGAGAAATACGACATGACAAAACCTTACCACAATTCAAACACGTATATCAGGAATCTTGGATACTCGATAATTAAGGTAAACCATTTAGATCTGAAAGGAAAAGTTGACAATAAACCAATCAACGGAAGCGCATATTTTCAAAGAGTTTTTGTGAATTCTCCATCAGTTCCATGGTACTGGGGAATAATACATTTTGAAAGCGGTGCTCTGCTCACATACACAAATTTCAAAATGTTTGCCAAGAATTTCAAAAAG
>DAOWAL010000043.1 GCA_030634615.1 Candidatus Aenigmatarchaeota archaeon
AAATATCATTGAATTCATCGATAATTTCACTTTCTGTGTTTGTCTCTGATAGGCAGAAAATGTTTGCAATGGTATGATCAATCCTTTCGCCAATTGCTCCAATAATTGTAATTTTTTCAGGTTTAAGCGAGTTTGCTAGTTCAATTGCTAACTGTAAATCTGTTTTGTTCTGGTCTGGGTCAAGAATAATTTTGGATTTGTCCTCGAATATTTCCTTTGCCTTTTTTGTTATAGAATCTAAGTCACCGATAATATAATCTGGGACTATTCCCAATTTTATGCAGTTATCAGCGCCGCCGTCTGCTGCGATTATAGTATTGTTTTTATCAATTATTGGCTTGTACCATCTTGGATTTTTTATATCACCATTGGCAACAATTAATAATTTCATAATAATCGTTTTAATTTCAACCTTTTAAGATTGTGTTACTATCATAAATTTAGTTGATATTATGAAAAATGTTGCAGTGCTTTTTTCAGGTGCAAAGGACTCGACTTTCGCAATTTACAAAGCAATAAACATGGGCATGAATGTCAAGTATCTCTTAACATTAATTCCGAAAAGAGACGATTCGTACATGTTCCATCATCCAAACATAGAATGGACAAAAATGCAGGCAGAAGCACTTGGAATAGAATACATAGTAAAAGAAACAGAAGCTGAAAAAGAAAAAGAACTTGATGATCTCAAAAGTCTTATTGAAAGTGTAAAGGATGATATTAAAGGTGTGGTTTCGGGTGCACTTGAATCTCGTTACCAGCGTGTTAGAATAGACAAAATCTGCAGGGATCTCGGTCTGGAATCAATATCACCACACTGGGGCAGGAGCATGAGAGATTATCTTGAGGAGATAATGAACCTTGGTTTTGAAATCATAATAACAGCAGTTGCAGCAGAAGGTCTTGATGAAAAATGGCTTGGCAGAAAGCTCGATTCTGAGACACTCAAAGAATTGGAAAAATTGTGTGAGAAACACGGTATCCATAAAGGAGGAGAAGGCGGCGAATACGAGTCGCTTGTCATTGACGGACCGATATTTAAAAAGAAAATGGTAATTAAAAAATCACGAATAGAGTGGGATGGAGTAAGAGGAACTTACATAATAGAAGATGCAGAACTTGTTGATAAAAATTAATCTGCAAAAAAATTATGATTTGCTGGAATATCTTATTATTGCTTCACGCTTTACAAGTATCAGAGTTTTTTGCCATTCAAATTCACTTCTATAAAAATCGTCATCCATGAATCCCAGTTTTTTTTCCAATCCAATAAGTAATTCGTCTTTTCCGTCCATATTAAAACGAAAATAATCATTATCTATCAAATCAATTTCAATATTTAAAAAAAGTTCGTTACTATTCAACGCTCCAGATATAACATTTCCCACAGGCATTTCTATGTGATTATCATAAAACTGTATTGTTTTAATTTTTTTACGGTGTATTGGTACTTTTAATGCTAAATTACAACCAATAAAATCTCCTATATCAAGTACATTTATTCCATTTTTATAGAAATTTAACCCACGCTCTCTTATATCTCCATATTTTCCAGATTCATAAAGGATTTTTTTTTCATTTTTGTCGTGGAATTCGACATTATCAACTATCGTATTTTCCGGTAGAATACTGAGTGTCGGACAAAAACGGTAGACAATTCTTGAATTTTTCGGTATTTTTGAAAGATCATAATGAGCAGGTAAAATTCCCATTAATTCCTTCATATAATGAGAAATTCTTTCAGAATTTATTCGTGTTTCATTTCCCATTATCCTTTCCATGAATATACGATATTATACAAATTTTTAAAATAATGTGTATATCAAATATCACAAAAAAACTAAGCAAATTTGTCAAGTACCTCATTTACCATGCTGTCGGCTTTCTGAATTCCCGGATTTGTTCTTCTGACGTGGTTGTATTCAACTTTTTTGAAATTGCTTTCAAGTTCTTTTGCTTTAAGATAAAGTTCTCTTATGTGAGGTTTTTTGATTTTAAATTCCCCGTTCATCTGACTCACCATGAGTTTACTGTCTGAAAAGCAGGTAAGTTCATCACCAAGTTTTACCGCTCTTTTGAGTGCTGCTATCAATGCACTGTATTCGGCAATGTTGTTTGTACAGTCACCTATGAAATGTTTGTGTTCTTTGAGAAGTTTCCCTTTACTATCTAAAATAACAAATGCTATTGCTCCCGGACCGGGGTTGCCACGTGATGCACCATCTGTGTAGATTGTGAGCTTCATAAATATAATTAATTGTAGCCGTTCCTTTTTAGCGTATCTATCATATACAAAGCATCTTTTTCAAGAATCGGGCTTTCGCATATTATTGTCATCTCTTTAATTCTGCTCCTCATTAAGACCTTTACGAGTTCTTCAAAATCAGGTTGTTTATATTCCAAAACAATATGTCTTCTTTCTCCTTTCTCGGTGAATTCTATTCCAGAAAAATGCGTGTGATACTTTGGAAGATTCAAACTCTCTAATTTTTTCACTATTTCCGCGAAATCTATCTTGCCATTATCCCTTGCAAACATGTGTGACCAGTCCACGACAGGGATACAGTTCCTGATCTTCTCATGTATATCTATTATCTCGTCGAGCGTTCCGAACTGGGAGACCTTGCCTGTTGTTTCCATGCCAAGTTTGACGTTCCATTTGTTTTCCCTCAGAATGTTATTCATCTCTTTGCATGCATTAAAAACACGTTTGCTGCATTCTTCCTTTGATAGATCTCCGTAAAACCCTGGATGAAAAACAACAACTTCTGCACCGAGGTGATGTGCACGTTCGCATGAATCCAAAATACGTTTCATTGAAGCTTCTGCTTTTTCAGGATTGCATAAGTTAATGTAGTAAGGTGCATGAACTGAAAGAATTATCCCATCCTCTTTTGCAACTTTTCCGGCTTTCTTTGCAAGGCCGTTGCCCATTGCAACTCCGCGTACAAATTCAACTTCCATTGCCTGTAAGCCAAGCTCTTTGACACGCCTGATGCCTTCTATCGTATTATGTTCTTTTGTAGATATGGGAACACCAGCTGTACCGATGTTGATTTTCATAATTATAGACCAGATTTTATATCTTACATTCATCAACGGTTTTTTTAACAGCATTCATTGTAGTTTTCATCAAATTCTTTTCTTCGTCGTTGAGTTCTATTTCAAATACCTTTTCGGCACCGTTTGCAGTGATGAGGCATGGGACACCTATGAAAAGATTATCAATTCCGTATTCGCCTTCACATAGAGCAGTACACGGTAAAACACGTCCCTTGTCCTTAAGATATGATTCAGCAATGACTATTGCACTTTTTGCTGGACTAAAAAATGCAGAACCTCTACCGAACAACTTAACAATCTCCGTTCCTGCTTCACGGGTTCTTTTAACAACTTTGTCAATTAGTTCTTTTGATGCAATCTCAGTCAACGGGACACCACCAATTGTTGTTAAACGTGGAAGCGGGACCATTGTTGGTCCGTGACCACCCAAAACAATGCCCGCAATATCTGCAACAGATACTCCAAGTTCCATTGCAAGGAATGAACGATAACGGGCAGTATCTAACGTGCCTGCCATACCGACAACCTGATTTTTAGGAAAACCAGTTACTTTATGAAAAGTGTATACCATTGCATCAAGTGGGTTTGTAAGTATTATGCAAAAAGCATCAGGAGCGTATTTCTTAACATTCTCAGCTACGTTTTTAATGATTTCAATATTGGTCTTTAGCAGGTCCTCACGATTCATGCCTTCCTTTCTAGGTAACCCTGCTGTAATAATAACAACATCTGCTCCTTTGATGTCTTTATAGTCTGATGTGCCGCTGATGTGTGAATCATAATTGCCGTGTGGGGCCATTTGCATGAGATCCAAAGCTTTTCCCTTTACAGGATTTTCAAAATCAGGAATATCCAAAATAACAACATTACCAAGTTCCTTTTGTGCAGCCAGCATGGCAAGTATCTGCCCAATCTGACCGCCACCAATCAAAGCAATTTTTTTCCTCATAATAACAAAGTATAATTAAATTACGATTTTATATATTCACTTTACAATTTTTTGAAAAACATTTCTCGATTTTTCCAGAACCTCGGAATGAAGACTGTTTCCATTTGAATCCATTGTGACTATGACAGGGAAATTTTCAACTTCAATTTCCCATATAGCTTCTGTCATTCCAAACTCTTTACAATAAACATTTTTTATTTTCATGTTTTTCGAATAAATTAATGCTGCCCCACCGATTGCTGAAAGATAAACTGCTCTTCCCTTCAGCTTCTTCAGAACATTATCGTCCATTCCACCTTTACCGATTATTGCCTTTATATTATACTTGTCTATGAGCTTTGGTGTGTAAGCATCCATTCTTGCACTCGATGTCGGACCTGCTGCGATTATTTTATCGTCTTTTACAATAGGGCCGCAGTGATAGATTATAGAATTTTGAATTTGTGGAAATTCATTCTTCAGTAAAAACAAATGAGCTCTGTCCCTTGCCGTGAAAATTGTACCATTCAACACAACTTTATCACCGACTTTTAACTTCGTAAAATCAATGTCCATAAGATGCCCTCCTTGTTGCCCAGCATCCAAAAGAAACACCAACAAAAAACGATGCCGGGTGCCTGTGTGATTTCGCAAGCTTTATCGCAAGTGCAGTTGTTTTTCCTCCAATACCGGATGGACCAATTTCCATTTTATTTATGCCCTCCAGAAGTTCTGATTCAACTTTTCTTAGTTCACTGTCTTTGTTATGGTCATTAATATCTCTTAATAGTTGCTTTTTTGATAAGTGAGCAACTTCCTCAATGCTGCCGCCTATTGCAATGCCTATTATGTATGGCGGGCATCCCTTTCCTTGTGCATTAAAAACAGCATCAAATACACATTTTTTGATGCCTTCAATATCCCTGTCTGCACCAAGCATGGTATCTGGAAGACTGTAAATTTTTGAAATATTTTCAGACCCGCCGCCTTTCATTAGAAGCGTCATTTCGAATTTAGCAGATTCTTCGAAATGAATTACTGGTTTATTTCCAATAACTTTTCCAGAAACAGAATCAACAGCATTTGGCCTTAATGGGATTTCTTTTGTTGCAGTATCTGTCGCTCTTTCTATTATTTTTCTTATGTCCTCTTCTGATTGTGTTTTGTCATGTTTAACGTAAAACACAGGAATTCCGGTATCCTGGCATATGGGTTTTGATTCGGTTTTTGCTATTTCAATGTTTTCTATAATGCTTTCAAGTACGTCCCTTGCGTTTTCACTTTCCTCGGTCCTCGCAGCGTCTTTGAGCCCTTCTTTGATATCAGAAGATAATTCTGTAGCACACTTTCTATACAGGTCTAAAACATCCTTTTCCGTTATCATATGTAAAATATGGCGGAATGAATTAAAACTTTAATCTTATGGATTGTTGTACCAGCAAAGGTAATATGGCTGTCCCTGGATGCTTAACTGAACAGCATGTTCACAAACACCGCTTGGTATTCCTGTACCATATTGTGTTTGACATACTCCGTCACTGTCTGCCATGAAGCTGTCCCAAAGAGCCTGGTTCTCGTTGTACCCTGGATGTGCCTGGTAAGTTGTGTCATCACAGTTATCTGGCCTGCCTTCTCCAGTATTAGTTATAGTTTCGCCATCTTTTGGGGCACACCAGCTCATTGGTGGAGCCTGATTTCCTCTTGGCCTGTCATTGTCAAAGGCACATCTTTGCGCCATTATGTGTGCTGGCTGTGTTTCGCAAGGATGTATACATACAATAAGGCCATTTTCATTGCATATAGCTGCTTCTGCCCATGCTGAAGCCATTACCTGTCTGCAGAATTCATTTGCAGCATCATTTATTGCTGCACCTGGTGTTTCGTAAGGACATGATACGTGTTTTTTATTTACATTTGGCCATGGAATCTGGAAGAATTCACATCCGTATTTTCCTTGGTATGGTCCTATTTGTTCTACTATGTTTTTCTCAACAACTATGCCCTGAATCTTACTGGTATCAAAGCCTGAAAATAATTGTGAAAAGAATGATCTTATCATTTCAATGAGTTGCTCAAAAAAGTTTCCTTGAGTTTGTGGTTGTACTGTAGTTGTATCTTCGTTATTGTACCAGCAAAGGTAGTATGGAACTCCGTTTGTGCTTAGTTGTACGATGTGAGCACATGGACTTGGTGTTCCTGTACCGGTTCGTGATTGGCAAACTCCATCAGTGTCTGCCATATAGCTATCCCAAAGAGCCTGATTTTCATTATATCCTTTATGTGCTTGATACGCGGTATCATCACAATTTGCCGGTCTTCCCAGCGCATAAACTCCTGAAACAGAAACTAATGACAAACTTAAAACCAATACTACAAACACAATGAAAATATTTTTCACATCAACCACGCCCCTAATTAACCGATGGGTGAAAGGTTTAAATATATTTTATATACCAAAAAGGGATAAACATACTATGGCAGAAAAGATGGACATTAAATCGAAAATAAGGACAGTACCCCACTTTCCAAAAGAGGGTGTGATGTTTAAAGACATTACAACACTTCTTCAGGATTCGGACGCTTTTCGATATGTAATTGCCGAAATGCTGAAAAAAATCGAGGGTAAAAAAATCGATAAGGTTGTTTCAGCCGAGAGCAGAGGATTCATATTCGGATCTGTTCTAGCTCACGAACTCGGAGCAGGTTTTGTACCTTTGAGAAAACCAGGAAAGCTTCCGGCAAAGACAATAAAGGAAGAGTTTGATACAGAGTACTCGAAAGATGCCTTTGAAATACACGAAGATTCAGTAAAGAAAGGAGAAAACGTTCTAATTGTTGACGATTTACTTGCAACCGGCGGAACACTTAAAGCATCTGTAAAACTCATAGAAAGACTTGGTGGTAACATTGTAGGTATTTCAGTACTCATAGAACTTGATTTCCTTGGTGGCAGAGACAAAGTGAAGGGTTATGATGTCTTTTCGATTGTCAACTATAGTGCAGAAGAATAGTTCTAAGATTTATTAGAAAAGACTAATAAGAAATAACTATAGAGGTTTTAATATGCTTGATATGCAATTATTCAGGGAAAATTCTGAAATTGTTCGGGATTCGGAAAAAAAGCGATTCAAGGATCCAAAAACAGTTGATAAAGTAATAGAGTACGATAAGAAGTGGAGAGACGTACTAAAGGAAGTTGAAAAGCTCAAGCACAAAAGAAACGTTGTTTCAAGAGAAATTGCTGAACTGAAAAAAGCAAAGAAGAACGCTAATAAGAAAATAAAAGAAATGAAAAAAGTAAATTCTGACATAGAAAAGAATGATAAAAAGGCTAATGAATGCCTCAAAAAACGCGATTCTTACAGATATAAAGTGGGTAACATACTTCACAAAGATGTTAACACGGGCAATACCGAAGTTGAAAACAAGTTTATCAGAGCATACGGAAAACCTGATGTTATGCTCAAAGATATGGAAGCTTTCAGAAGAGACACCCGCGGAAAGCTTTCATTTGAACCTGCAAAATTCAAACCAATAAGTCATGTTGATTTAATAGAAAAGCTTGATATTGCAGATACATTAAAAGCGTCAAAGCTTTCGGGTGCAAGATTTTATTATCTCAAAAACGAGCTTGTTATGCTTAACCTTGCACTTATACGATTTGCAATGGATGAAGTTGCAAAAAAAGGATTCACTCCCATGTGGACACCATTTATGCTTAACAAAGAAGCGATGACCGGTGCTGCTGAACTCGGTGATTTTGAGGAGCAGCTCTACAAGATACAGGACGAGGACCTTTTCCTCATCGCAACAGCGGAACAAACACTTGCTACATATCACATGAATGAAATATTTCAGGAAAAGGATCTGCCAAAAACATATGTCGGCTTTTCTACAAACTTCAGAAAAGAAGCCGGTTCGCACGGTAAAGATACCAAAGGAATATTCAGGGTCCATCAGTTTGATAAGGTGGAACAGTTTGTGTTCTGTAAACCTGAAAATTCAGAAAAATGGTTCCACAAATTGATATGTAATGCGGAAGACTTGTACAAAAAACTTGAACTTCCGTACAGAGTTGTGTCCGTGTGTTCAGGTGAGATGAATGATAACGCATCAATAAAGTACGATATTGAAGCGTGGATGCCTGCTCAGGGCAAATTCAGGGAAGTTGTGTCATGTTCCAATTGTACTGATTACCAGCCAAGGAAGCTTAATGTGAAGGTTGACAGAACTGGTGGTAAAAGAGAAGTTGTACATACATTAAACTCGACAGCTCTTGCAACGGAAAGAACAATAGTCGCAATACTTGAAAACTACCAGCAAAAAGACGGGAGCATAAAGATACCAAAGGCTCTTGTAAAATATACGGGATTTAAGAAAATCGGATGATTGAATGATTTTAGATGACATTAAGCAAATGGAAAAAATTGACCTTTCAAATGTAATCAAAGTTATTGATAAATTTCCGGAACAGTGCCAGAAGGCAATAAAACTGGGAACAGAGGTTTCCAAAAAAATAAGGATCGCTAAACCAAAAAGAGTGTTTGTCTGCGGTATGGGGGGTTCAGGAATTGCCGGAAACATACTTAGTGGGCTATATCCTGACAGTAATATAAGAATATTCAGTGATTATACTCTTCCAAAATATGTGAAAAGAGGAGACTTACTCTTCGCTGTGAGCTATTCCGGGAACACAGAAGAGACGCTTGCAGTTTTCCGGGAAGCCCGAAGAAGAAAATGTAACATAATTGGAATAACATCC
>DAOWAL010000100.1 GCA_030634615.1 Candidatus Aenigmatarchaeota archaeon
AGACCCGGGATTATACTTTTCATATTTATTCTTTTACCTTAGACCGGCTTTGCCCTAAAAGTCCAGTTTTTGACCTAAAAGTCTTATTTTATAAGATATAACAATACTTTTTCCAGTAATGGAAATCTTACTTAATCCGGGGCATATGGCATAGGTTTAACACGAACTCCAGTTCCAATTCCAAATACAAATCCATTGAATGATATACCGAAAAAAAATGTTGCCTCTATTTTCCAGACTTGGACATTATCGTAACCAAACGAAGGAACCTTCGCACCATAATAATAAAAAGTAATTCCTTCAACTTTCATAGTTTTATTATCATAACCACTATCTAAAATCAACTTGTATTCATCATTAGATGTTTTTGTTTTATAATTCCCTGAAATTAAACAAATTGAAAAAAACTCAATATATGGATAATCAAAATCCTCCTCAATATCAGATGTTGTAGTAATAGATATTTCATTAGCAAAAGCAGGTTGAATACTAACTCCGATAAAAAGAATAATTATTCCAACTACCAGACCTTTCTTATACCAACTACCTTTCATCATTTTAACTCCCTCTGACTATTTCTCATGCACGTAGAAGTATATAAAACATTATGCTAACGATTGTCATATAATGATGAAAAACATACCATAACAAATATTATCATGGTTTATTGTGCAAAATGGGTATTAAATGTGCAAAACAAGCTTTGTCATGGTTTATTGTGCAAAGCCATCTCAACCCAAACATTAAAAAGGACATTAGACATTTGTTTTTTTGCAAGCGAAAGAGTTGATTCAATGAGTAATGGAGTTATTTGTCCAGCTACTAAATTTCAGAATATTGAATATGTTCTTCATTGTCTTGAGCCAGAGGGAAGACTAAAGGTGAATCAGATTGCTTCAAGGCTGAATCAATCAATTTCATGGATCAACAACGCTCTTCCCATTATGGAAGAAATGGGATTGACTTGGAGAAATGATTTAGAAAAAGGATACATTGGAATAACAGGAAAAGGCAGAGAATTGGCAAGAGCTTTAGATGAAAAAGATGAAGATAAAATAAAAGAAATCGGAAGACAGATATACAAAAATTCTAGCATTTTAAGATATGCATATGAACTTCTACTAGATAACCCAAAAGTTAACACTGTAAATTTAGGACAAGAATTAATCAAAAAACTTGAAATACCGCCCGAACAGAGGTGGAAAAGCCCTGCAACATATAGATACGTTGGTAGGACATGTAAATATATACTTGCAGGATTAAAACTAATAAAATACAATCCACCAACACGGAAAAAAAGAAGTAAAAAAGCGGGAAAATTCAAAAATAAATTAATGCCTTATGCTTCTGCTAATTTAATGTTTGAATTATTTGATAATGAATTTGATGATAAAGATTTTTTTAAACTTCCATCTGATGAAATAACACGATTTCAAAGACAAAGAAAATTAGATTATATTAATTCCTCTATTGGATTGGGTCTCGTTGAATCTGTTAAAAGAGATGAATACACCTTTAAATTAACAGATGCCGGTAAGATTATTAAAGATACCAACGATTTGTCGGAGCGCTCTCTTGTATTCCAAAATATTTTACTTCAGTCCCTGCATGTAGTTGAATTGATAAAAATTGTTAAAAATAAATATAATGGAATTTATCCTGTAGAAATGGGTAGCGTTTTAAGTGAATATAATGAGACTAATTGGGGAGAAAAATCAAAAGATGCATATGGTCATAATTTCCTTAATTGGCTGAAAGTTGCAGATATTATTGAAAAACATGGTATGAGAGGAAAATATGTTCTACGTCAGTCCTTTTTACAAAGTGATACCTTTAAAAAATATTTTTCAAACGAATTAACCGAGAAGAAAGAGATACAACAAACCTCATCTAAGAACCAATTAAACCTCATAACAATTAAACAGCCATCATTATCAATTGATACTATTACTATATTTGACACATTAATTAAACATTTGAATTGGATATTTTACTTTGAAGATTATAACCCATATGCCGACGAAAAGAAACATCAGGAGATTATGGATATTTTTGATCAACTGATATACAGTTCTCAAGGGGAAGCACGATCTATTCTTTCAATGGCAAAATATCTGACTAACCTTGCATACAAAGAAAGTGATAGGGAACATATCAAACAATGTTTGAAACATTTAGCAAGTATTAAGATTTACAACAAATCATCTATCGATACCTAACTATCGGATGCAAAGTTAGATTCAAAAAGCCGATTTTTCGGCGGGAGTAAAAACAAAAAATAGGAGATGTGAAAATTTACCTGTTTGAAAGAAATTATGGGAAGATGGCAGAGTTCGGTCTAATGCGCCCGACTTTAGATCGGTTTGGTTGCCCACCACGAGGGTTCAAATCCCTCTCTTCCCGATGGGGTCGTAGTTTAGTGGGATAGAACGTCGCCGTTACGCAGCGGAAGATATGGGTTCAAATCCCGTCGGCCCCACAGAGGTTTACTAATATGATTGAAAGGGGCGAAAACCATCTGCAAGCGAAAGTTGATGATTCTAAGATGCCCCTTCCGAACCATCCGAATTATACCGTACAGTTGTACGTACGGTGTACCGTACGGTCATTCATGATATATAAACCATTTAACATTTCCAAATCAATATACATTAAAGGTAATTGACATGGACAATATAAAATAATAACACAATAAATATATAAATATTTCTCTAAATAATGATTTTCAATCTAAGTCACTTAATAAAAATATTTCTCGTAATAATCCCCAAAAAGGGGAAAATTATTTATATCATAAACCCTATACAGGTAATACAAGGGTGCAATTGCACCCTATAAAGGGAAACGATGAAGATAGAAATAGACAACGTCAAAACCGTGATCGAAAGCCGAATAGGAAAAGACGGCAGGATATACGGTCTGAAGAAATATGTAGGACATCAAGCAAAAATAGTTGTCTTAGAAAATCATCAAAAACCCGACAAATAAGACTTGACCAAGGGAAGTTGGGACTTCCCAAGGTCGTGGAGTCTGATAATATGAGTATCAAACCCCGAAAGAAAATAGAAGATGAAGGAAATAAAGGTTTCCATAAAGAAAACCAAAGCAGGTATACTTTTTTAAAAGAACAAAAAGCTAAGATAATACTTAGTCGTGAAAACGCTATACAAAAAATCAAGACCGGTCTTTTTCTTGTGCAATCTCAAACTGGTTTTGGTAGCTACAAAGTCCAATGGAAACACAATCGTTGGGTATGCAATTGCCCTTATTTTATTAAGAACAAGCTTGAATGCAAACACATCACAGCACTACGACTGTACTTAGAAATTGGATATGTAACAATTGAAGATGAATCACCAGAAATTACAACTAGATCATATCCTCAGAATTGGAAAGAATATAATCATGCACAGATGCATGAGTTTGAATATTTCGAAAACCTACTCTATAGTCTTGTTTCAAATATCGAAGATTCTGAACAGAACATGGGGCGACCCCGTCACAAACTAAGCGACTTAATATACTGCTGTGTTATGAAAGCATATAGCCAATTGTCCAGTAGGCGTTCGCAATGTGTATTTGAGCAAGCGTTACTAAATCAGAATATATCAAAGTCAATCCACTATAACGCTATATCACGAACACTCCTAAAACCTGAACTTACACCGTTACTTTATGACCTTGTCACACAAATAGCGACTTCATTGAATGGTATTGAAACCTGTTTTGCTTTGGATAGCAGTGGCTTTCGATGTTCAACATTCAGTGAATATTGTAGAGTAAAACATGGGATTAATCGAAAACACAACTGGCTAAAATGCCATATTTCAACTGGAGTGAATAGTAATATTGTAGCGGCTGTTGTTATCACTGATGAATATGGAAATGACAGTCCTCAATTCAAGAAACTAGTTGAGGAAACTGCTAAGAATTTTGAGATAAAGGAGTTATACGGTGATCCTGCTTATTCATCGGCTAAAAATCTACAAATAGCAGATAAATACAACGCCAAGGCATTTATTCCATTTAAGAAAAACGCCACTGGAAAAAACAGTGGTGCGTTATGGAGAAAAACCTTTCATTTTTTCCAGATGCATAGGGAAGAGTTTGAGGAACATTATCATAAGCGGTCTAATGCTGAATCAACATTTCATGCGATTAAAAGAAAGTTTGGAGATAGTATAAAATCAAAAGATAGAGTGGCTCAGGAGAATGAATTGCTCTGTAAGATTATTGCTTATAATATTACAGTATTAATTCATGAAATGATCCAGCTCAACGGAACTTCTGAATTATTATCTTTTGATGGATTACAGAAGGAAGTCACAATGGCCCCATCTGATTCTTTTTAGAACTATCTTGTTATAGATGTTGCAATAATATTTATAAGGAAAACTTTAAATCAAGATGATATGTATCTATTTTACCCAATTTTAATAATTGGGGACGGAGGCATAAAAAAATGAAAAAGAAAATATTAGGTATTTTTGTATGTATGCTGTTGATTGGCATTGCAATTTTACCAACAATTGGAAGTGTTAACAGTAACAAAGTCTGCATAATAGGTGGTTGGACAC
>DAOWAL010000075.1 GCA_030634615.1 Candidatus Aenigmatarchaeota archaeon
AGCTCATCGAAATAATAAAAAGAATTAAGCAGCGATGCGGAGTTCTCGTTTTCATGAGTATCGGTGAAAGGGATTTTGACTGTTACGACAGAATGTACACGGCAGGTGCACGCGGTGTGCTCCTAAGATTTGAAACATCGAATCCTGATATTTACAGAAAAATCCACTACAGTGACCTGAACAAAAGGATAGAGCTAATCGAGTATGCTGTTAACAGAGGATATGTTGTTGCAACGGGATCATTAATAGGATTACCTGAACAAACAGAAGAAGATCTTGCAAATGACATACTCCTTGCAAAATCACTAAAAGCAGAAATGTATTCATTTGGTCCACTGATACCAACTCCGGGAACGCCGCTATCGAAGTCAAAACTGGTTGACATCTCAAAAGTTCTAAAATTCATAAGCGTTGCAAGGTTCACAGACCCGGAATCAAAAATACTTGTAACAACAGCGCTTGAAACCCTTGACAAGGAAAACGGCAGTAAGAACGGACTACTTGCAGGTGCAAACTCGCTTATGATAAATGTGACACCTGACAAATACAAAGAACTGTATTCAATTTATCCAAATAAAGCCGGGAACGATAAAAAGGTTGAAGACAATATTGAAGATACCTTAAAACTTCTTTACTCTCTTGGGAGAGCTCCGACAGACTTGGGGATGTAAATGTTATCAGTTAAAGATATTGTAGACGAAGAGAGAATCAATCAACTATTAGCTCAAACACTAAATTCATCAGAAGAAAAAATAAATTCGATTCTAAGTAAAGCAGAAAAAAAAGAAGGCCTGACACTTGAAGAAGTTGCATATCTTCTCAATATCGAAAACCCGGCAATGATAGAAAAAATGTTTGAAACAGCCGGGAAAATAAAAAAAGAAATCTACGGGGAAAGGCTTGTATTCTTTGCGCCGCTATATCTTTCAAGTTACTGTGTTAACGATTGTGAATACTGCGGATTCCACACAAGAAATACTGCACCAAGAAAAAAGCTCACCTTGGAAGAAGTTGCAGAGCAGGTAAAAATTTTAGAGAACATGGGACACAAAAGACTTTTGCTTGAATTCGGAGAACATCCAAAGAAAAATCCAATTGATTATGTTACAGATGTTATCAAAACAATCTATGCCACAAAGTCAAAAAATGGCGAGATAAGAAGAGTTAACATCAACATCGCAGCAACAACAGTTGATGATTATAAAAAAATCAATGAAGCCGGAATTGGTACATACCAGCTTTTTCAGGAAACCTATCACAGGGATACATACGAAAAAATGCATTCAGGCCCAAAGGAAGATTATGAAAGACAGCTCTTTGCACACGACCGTGCAATGGAAGCTGGAATAGATGACGTAGGTGTTGGCGTTCTTTATGGTCTATATGACTACAAATTCGATACTCTTGCACTAGTTTCACATTCACAGTATCTTGACAGAAAATACAACGTAGGTCCGCACACAATTTCCGTTCCAAGGTTCCAGCCGGCAGAGACCGTGAAAATCGATAGTAAATATGAAATAAACGAGAAACAACTTCTAAAAGTCATAGCAATACTCAGAATGGCCGTTCCATATACAGGCATGATAATAAGTACACGAGAAAGCCCGGAGACAAGGGCAAAAGCCTTTGAAATAGGAATCTCGCAGACAAGTGCCGCTTCAAGGACAACTCCTGGCGGATATGGCAAAGACGGTAAACTAAAACAGTTCTCACTTCAGGATCACAGAACCGTGGAAGAAGTTCTTGAATCCATTCTCGATCAGGGATTAATACCAAGCTACTGCACAGCATGCTACAGGCTAAACAGAACAGGAGAGACGATAATGGAAATATTGAAAGCAGGTGAAATCCACAATTTGTGCAGGCCAAACGCAATTCTCACGTTCAAGGAATACTTAGAAGACTACGCATCGCAGCGCATCAAGGAAAAAGGCCAAAAAATCATAGAAAAGTATCTCAACAAGATTCCAAAAGAAGAAACCAAAAAGGAAACAATACTCCGCCTAAAACGAATAGAAAACGGTGAGCGGGATTTGTATTTTTAAAAATAAATTTACCTGAACATCCATGGATATGCATGTCTCACTTTGTGTACAAGTTCTTCCGGTACAACATCACCGAATTCTGATATTACTGCTTTTATGAGAGGTGGCTCAACTCTTTCAAATGCCATGTTCTCGATTGTTACACCTTTCTTTGGTGCTTTGTACTCTATCTCTTTTGGATGCCTTTTTTCTATTGGTTCGTCAGCTCCGTACACTGTCTTTGGATCAAACTTCCACGAATCAGCACACACGTAAACCGGTACATTGTGCTTTTCAGCAACCATTGCAAACATCTCGCTGCCGATCTTGTTTATCACGTGTCCTGAGCTTGTTATCGCGTCTGATCCTATGAGCATAAGATCGCATTCTTTCAGAGCAATGTTTGCTCCAGAGTCTACAAAATGCTTTATTGGTATTTTTGCTTTTACCATGTCTTTGACAGTTTTTCTGCCTTGGAAAAGCGGTCTGGTTTCCGTGTTATAGACTTCAAATTTCTTGCCCTGCTCTTTTGCTTTGAGAAGAACCCCGACAACACTTGATGAGTGGCAGTGTGTGAATATTTTCATTCCGCTCTTGATTTTGTTTGCACCAATCTCAAAAATTTCTTCTTCGGTTGTTTCGTAGTGATATAATGTCTGTCTGCACGCTGAAAACAATTTGCTTACAAGTTCTTCAGGTGTTCCCGATTTACCAATTGTAATTTTCACAAAATTTATGGAATTTCTTAGAAGTGGTTCAGTTGGTCTTGCACTTTCAAGTTTAGAACAGGCTGCGTTGAACTTTTTAAAAAAAGCTTCGCTGGTTTTGATTTTTTTACCTGAGAAATGATTCATGAGAGCTTTCATGGATGCCTTTGCTATATTTTCTGCTCCCTGAATCTTGACAGACTTAATATCCTTGATAATTTCTTTGAAGTCTTTCATATCAACGTTATTTCTTTTTAGGTTTTACTTTAGGATCAGTTCCTTCAATATTTTTCTTTTCAGGTTTCATTGGTTTTACCTTAAGACCAATTCCTTCAAGACTTTTCTTGAAATTGTTAAGTGCTATGTTTATGTCTTTAAGGTTTCTTCCACCGGTGCAGATTATTTTACCTGAACCGAATAGCAAGAATGCTGTTCTTGGACTTTTCATTCTGTAAACAAGTCCCGGAAACTGCTCTGGTTCATATTCAACATCTTCCATTTGTATTGCTATATCTTCAAGCATGATTTTCGGTTTTACGGCAATCTGTGTTGAAGCGACAATGTTTTCTATGCTTATGTCGAATTTGGTTGGCATTTTGATTCCTGTTTTTTCTATGTCCTTCACTATTTTCCTCATAGCCTCTTTTGCCATTTCGATGCTCTTTGCACCCGTACAAACTATTTTACCTGATGAGAAGATAAGTGCTGCTGCCCTTGGATCCTTTATCCTGTAAACAAGCCCCGGAAACTGCTCTGGTTCATATTCAGTGTTTTCCATTTTCACAACGAGCTTGTTAAGAACGATTTTAACACCAAGTACGGCAAATGCCACGACATTCTCAACCTTTATTGGAAATTCTATCATCATAACACCTCTATAATATTATAATTATATTAAAGTATAGTAAATAAGGTGGGTAAAGTCTTATATTAATTAAGTTTTCCAACTTTGCCAAAAAGTTTGCTTTGTTGATGCTTTTTTTGCAATTTTTTGCTGTGCTTTTCTTCTTTTTCTGTTTTTTTCACAGTTGGCATACTAAGAAGGTTTACCATGACATCATCAGTCTTACCCTCGACCAGTAACTCGAAGATGTCCTCAAATTTCTTTTCCGAAAGTCCTGCATTTTTTAGATTTGACAATAGTATCTTTCTACCCATCTCCTCCACTGAGAGTTTATGTTCTTCTAGTGTTTTAGTTGGTAGATCTTTTTCTGTTTTTTCTTTTTTGAATGATAGCAATGCTTTATCGCCGAATTTAGTTTCCAATTCACTTACGAATGTATCGCTTACTTCACCCTTTAAACTCACTCTGATAAGTGGTTTTTTACCGTCACTTTCACTCACGATTTTTTGCAGTTCAATTTCAACGTCTTTAACATTCGGTTTTTTGTATTCCCTGTAATACATCTTTCTCTGATTATCGAGTTCTATCCAGTGTATTGTAACGTCTCCTTTTTCTACTGTCTTTGCAGGTCTTGGTTTTACATCCCTTGTGATATCCCTCACAGAAGTATCGATAATCCAAAAACCCTTAGGTTTTTCTGATTCTGCTTTTAGCTGTGTTGGTACAAGAGAACCGGTTATTAAAAACGGTTTTCCGTCATGTTCACCTATCTCTGCTTCGTGTATGTGACCGTTTATGTAAACATCAAATCCTTTGGGAATTTTTGCAAGTTCAATTGTATTTGGGGCGTACATGAATTCCTTAACTGACTGATGCATCAGAAATATGTTAAATGTACCGTGTTCCGGTTTTGGGTCCCAGTTTCCAAGAACGCTTTCAGAATATTGATCAGGTACACCGGAAATTCCATGAATAGCAACGCGTTCTCCTTCCTTTTCAAATACGACACCGTTGCAGTGCAGGTATGTTAAGAATCCGGCCTTTTCAAGCGCTTCCACAGGGTTAAGCAGCCCCTTTGCCCTTCTTTCATGGTTACCGTGTATTGCAACAATCGGTGTTCCCATGAGAGCTATTTCAGATATCTTTGAAATGTCCTTCCCAAGTCCCTGTACGAGTTTGATATCGTTTTGTAAGAGAAGCGGAGAAACCATAATTTCCATGGCTTTCACGAATGCCTCGTTTGTCGGATTTTTAGTATCAAAAAGATCTCCACCAAGCAAGATCAAATCGCAGTCAGATGTTTTCTCAATTGCTTCTGCAAATGCTTCGTAAGAATCATTCTCTCTTTCTGTTCCCAAACCAGAACAAAAATGCATATCAGATAAAATAGCTATTCTCATAGTTTCTATTTGATTGCTTTTCTTAAAAATAATACTTTAGGAAATCCAGCTTATTTCAACGTCGTCAGTTCTCCATCTCGAATCAACATCTGCTTTATCAGGATTCATCTTCTGCTCTGACTTGTATGCAATTATTCCATTCCATGCTATCATTGCACCCTGATCACCACTGAGATCTCTTGGTACTACTTCAAACTTCCCGCCACGTTCTTTTGCCATTGTTTTAAGCATTTGCTGAAGACGTTTATTTGCTGCAACTCCGCCTGTTAGGAGGACTTCACTTTTACCCAGATGCGCCAATGCTCTTTCAGTAACTTCTGTCAGCATTGAAAAGAATGTTTCCTGTATGGAATAACAAAGGTTTTCCAATGATTCACCCTTCTCACGTTTTTGTATGCATGATGTCAGTATTCCTGAAAACGACAAGTCCATCCCTTTGACAACATAAGGAAGGTCTACCCACTTGCCTTTCAGTGCAATTTGTTCAATTTCAGGAGCCTGTGGGAAGTCAAGACCCATTGCACGACCAAATTTGTCGAGTGCATTACCAACTCCTATGTCCATACATTCGCCAAATATTCTGTATTTTCCTTCTGAAAATGAAATAATCTGAGTGTTTGCACCGGATACATACACAACAACGGGATTCTTTAGTCCTGTTGTCTGTCTCCCTATCTCTATGTGTGAAACACAGTGATTTACTCCAACAAGAGGTTTTTTGTATTTTTTGGCAGTTTCTATTGCAAAATCCTTACCTTTGTACAGACATGGTGGAAGACCTGGTCCTCTTGAATAAGAAATCAAATTAATATCATCCATGGTAAGTTTAGCTGTTTTAAGCGCCTGTTCTAAAATTTTAGGAGCAACTTCCAAATGATGCTTACCGGCATCCATGGGAATTATTCCCCACCCGGTCTTAGGCTTGTACATGTCTCTTTCATTCGCAAGGACATTCCCTTTATCGTCACATATTCCTATACCGAATGTGTGTGCAGTTGCTTCAATACCCAGACATATCATAGAAATTAGTTGATTACCGTATTAAAAAATCAATATTCACCCATACATCAAAGTTCCTGCTATTATTAGCAAATGGAAGAATATCCAGACACTGTAAATAATAATCATTGGCTTTTCTTTGTGGACAATTCCATACAATATCCACACAATGGCGACAAATGAGTATGCCATCCAGGAAACTGCAGAAACACCTGACGCGTTTTGTTCAACCC
>DAOWAL010000056.1 GCA_030634615.1 Candidatus Aenigmatarchaeota archaeon
CTATGCCTTTTGATTTTACATATGATATTAACTTGAGAATGTCCGGTCTTATTGCTGCTTCACCGCCAGTGAAGTTTATCTCTTCCGGGTTTTCCGCAACTGCCCTGTCTATGTCAGCAATTATCTCTTCTGTTGTTTTGTCAAATGTTCTTAATTTATCCCCGACTGAACAAAACAAACAATTATTATTACATGAAAATCCTGTCACTATTTCTATTTTTCTAACCATGTTATCACTAAAATTTATACCCCTGTGACATAAAGACGCTTGGGTCTTCGATTACATCCCCTTCAACTGGCTTGAATTCATCAAAACCAAATAACTTCACATACCTTTTCCATGGACCAAGACATAATTTACGGTATTTGCATGTATTGCATGAACCTTTCTGTTCTCTGTGTTTATGCCTGTTTTCCTGGAGTGATATGTCAAAATCCGGACCTATCAAACGTGAGTCCATGCTACCGGCTTCCGCTATTGTAAATTCATATCCCTGCATTAGACAATGTGGGAATGAGTAAACCCATATTTCCTTTTCTGCGCTTCTTACGACTTTTATCGCTTTATAGACATATGGCGCAACTATGCTCATCTTTGGCGGCATTATATTTTCCTTGTTTGAATAAGCGTGGCCGTCTATTATGGTGTAATTCGTATGTATGCCAACAGGATTGAATTGAAGCAGGAATTCGCATATCTTATCAAGCCTTTTGTAGTTTAGTTTGTTCATAACAAGACTGAATCTCAAATTCTCTGTTCCGAGCTTATTGAGATTTTTAACACCTTCAATAGTCTGATTGAACGATCCTTTTACTCTATTTATGGCATCACCAAGCTCTGGTGAATCTGCATGGAGAGAAATCAAGAACCTGTTTGCCCCGGCTTTTACAATTTTTTCTGCAAAATCAGGATATGAAAACATCCTTCCGTTGCTCTGTATCTCAATTGTCTTAAATCCAAGACTTTTTGAATATTTGACTGCCTTTTCTAAATAATTCATTATTGTTGGTTCTCCGCCTGAAAATGATATTGTGTCAGATTTAACTTCTTTACCGTAATCTATGTGTTTTTTTACAGTTTCCCATGACTTAATTGATTTTTCCGGAAGCTTATGACCGACAGAGCAAAACATGCAATTATTGTTGCATACCCATCCCAGAAGAATTTCTACTTTTCCTATTTCGTATTTGTTATCAGATGACATATAGAATAGACACAAATTAAGTAATTTAAAACAATCATTCCATGCCCAAAATATACATTTTATGATTTTCCGATAAATCTAAAGTATTTTTCAGGATCAAACGGTTCCAGATATTTTTCGTTTTGAACAGAAATATTATCATTTTTCTTAAAATTAGATTTTTTAATAATACTATTAAACAATTTCCAACATTGTGGATCTGGTGCGAAACAATCGTTGAAATGACCATACGCAACGCATCTTGCGCCACCAAAACATTTTGAAAACAATTCACAGTCAGAACATTTTACAATGTTTCCTTTGTTTCTGATACTTTCTAATTTTTTGGATGAATACCATATATCAAACAAACTCTTTTCAAGTATATTGCCTACCTTAATCGGTAATCTTCTGCATGGAACAACATCACCATTTGGAAGAATTGACAAGCTATCATATCCTGCGGAGCAACCATGTGTATCATATTTTTCGTTTTCAATGAAGAATAAAGAGTCTGAGCAATGTGTTGATATGTTAATACCATCTTTTGCAAGTTCATTCTTTTTGTTCATCACGAAAGAATAGAACTCTTTTAACTCGTAAGGTTCGAGCATTTCAACCGTTTCTGTTTTACATACAGGTACAAATCTGCTAATACCAATTGATTTTACTCCAATATCTATCAGAAATTTTAAAAGATTTTCAAAATCCTTATAATTTTCTTTATGTACAGTAACGGAAACTCCGACACTAATTTTTTCCTTCATTAAAATTTTAATAGCTTTTACAGCCTTTTTGAACGACCCTTTACCCCTTATTTTGTCATTAATATCTTCTGTACCTTCAAGGCTTATCTGAACACCTGATATATTGTAATCCTTGAGTTTTTTTACAATACTCTTTGTTATAAACGAACCATTGCTCATTATCACAACAGATGTAAATATTTCCCTGTTTTCATTTATTTTTTCTATTAAATCAAAAAAATCATTTCTCAAAAACGGTTCACCGCCGGTTATTGACAGTTTCACAGACCGTTTGTTTTTGTCAAGTTCCCATATTTTTATCATTTCTATGTACTGATGTAAAACAGAAATGAGATTATTTAAATCCAGTTCTTTGAATTCCTTTTCTTTATAGCAGTGTTTACAATTGAAATTGCACCTTTCTGTTATATGCCACTGTAAATGAAAAGATTTTGGTTTCATGATTATCAGATTGTCATAAAATTATTTAATATAATTTGTGTATATTCTCTATTTCCCTACTCGTTACTATTTTGAGTTTCGAATGTTTCGAGTACGGCATCCTTCAGAACTTCTGCTGCTATACTATACCCTTCTACGTTGTAATGACAATCATCACCCTCTATGTTTGTGAGTATGGAATGTATATCATCTACGTGATTACACATGTTGTAAAAAGGTACATCGAGATCATTTGTTATTTTTTCTAATTCACCGTGTAAATCTATACCAGCCGCTAATCCCTGTGCGTTATTTTTTGGATCACCGCAATTGTCTTCCTGCGGAGCAGCTGGAGGAAAATTTATGACTATAAACGAGATATCATTGTCGTCTGCTATTTTATCCATCTCACGTATAGAATCAAAACTTGATTCTACATCATACATTTTATCTGAAAGTATTATGTTTGTTTTGTATGAAAGAAATCTCATAAACGCCGAATTTTTTAATAAAAACCAACTAACACGTTCATCAATAAATGGAAATGCGGGTACTATTCTATCGCCCAGTTCAAGGAAACGTGTTCCTGAAAGTATATGAAGACCATTTTCATTGAAACCCAATTCTGTTCTCGTAAGTCCTATATCATTGTCACAGTATTGGAGAATAATCATGTCTGGATTGTATAGCATACCGAGCTCTTTGAGTAAAACAAGCTCCTGATATGTGTTTATACCACCACGTGTAAATACTAAAATTTCAAATTTGTCTATTCCTTTGACATTGTTCGCTTCGTTATTAAGAAGTCTACCAAGCTGTTTTGTATATGACATTGTTTCACATTCTTTATTGTTTAGTCCACCACAAGAAGTAAATGAATCACCTAAAACAGCTATTCTATATACACCACTATCAGCTATTTTACTAGTATTGTAATCATTGAATGGAAAATATCTTTCTTTATCCAACATGTTATCATTCACTCTGTAAGAAAGACCATTTTCAGGTTTGATGTATTTCCCCTCTGAAAAGTAATCAGAATATCTGAAATCTTGAAGGGTCTCCCATACACGTTTTTCATAATTTTCGCTTTCATCGTATAATAATCTACATGAGATTTCAGCAAATGCAAAAAATATTACAATTGTAACAAGAAGAAGTGATATTTTTTTCAACATGTTTTTTCTTTTTTTTGATATCATGGATAAAGTTTACATTAATTTTATTTAATGTTTAGTTACATGGAGTTTGCTGATCAGGTTCAATATTATATATTTATTTTTTAATAATTTTGAAAATCTCTTATTTTCTTACCCGTCACTGCCTTGAATTCACTATTTCCAAATTTTTCAGGGTATTCTTTCCAAGGACCTTCACATATCAAATCAAATTTACATTTTTTACACTGTGGAAATTTCACTTTTCCGGATGCTTTTCTGTCACGTTCAAAGTCTTCGACATACAAATCAGAGTAACGTATTTCGGTCGACGGCATGAACCTTTCTGCACAGTATTTCTCATGGCCTTCCATAAAGCAGAATGGGTAAGCTTCTACCATTACGCCAACTCCTGCTTTTATTCCTATGTCCAAAGCCCTGTGGATGAATGGTTTTGCATCTGACTTTCTTGGTACAATGGAATCAAAATTTTTCCCTGCATTTCCTATGGCATGTACAAATGCGAGCTGGAATTGGCTGACACCAAGTGAGACTAAAAGTTCTGCAAGTTCCGGGAGATATTTGTAATTCAAACTGTTTATGACAGAATTGGTTAGTATGTACTGATCCATTTTTCTTAGATTTTTTACACCTTGTGTGACTTGCCTGAATGCTCCAGGAGAGCATGTCAGAGTGTCGTGTATTTTTTCATTATGTCCGTGCAATGCGGGTGAGAATTCATTCACGCCTGCATTTATGGCCTTTTTTACAAATTCCATATAAGAGAACATCCTTCCGTTGCTTTGTAATTGTATTGTTGTATAACCCAAATCTTTAGCATATCTTGCAAGTTCCAGAATATCTTTTCTTATTGTTGGCTCACCACCTGTGAAAACAATTCCTTCACATCCTGTTTCTATGCCATTTTCCATTTCTTTTTTCAGGTCATCTGTTGGCCTGTCACCAAGATGTTTTTTATGTGCCTGTACGCAGAAAAGGCAATTATTATTGCATGAAAATCCAACCTTCAGATCCAGTCTTTTAATTAGTGTCATAAGAAAGAATTAAGACTAAATTTTAATAAGGTTGAATTACTTGCATGTAAAATCATAAACTTCAATTGACCTGTAATTTTCCGTCGTGTTTTTCATATCACAATTTTCAAATGTGTTATTTTTTAATATTTTTCCAAATGTTAATTCAAAACGAACGGCATTTATTTTCATGAAAACCCCTTCTTTACAGTTATCGGTACTGTCGAATACTTCCTTGTTTGGTAAAATAAATCTAACAGAATCTTCGAGATTATGTGAAAACGGTTTTTTAGTCTCCTCTACAACTATACATTTATTAATTAGTATTCCTGTTTGATACACTTCTTTATTATAACATGCATCTAAATCATAGAAACTTTCAGATAATAGTATTTGTGCATTTGGATAAATTGTGAGTGATAAGAAAATTATCATTAATAATATTTTGATTTTTTGATTATTTTTAGGAACAAGTCTGGAAATAAAATTAATTAAAAACAATATTCCTATTCCATAAAGTATTGCAAGTGGTGGATTTATGTTCACTAAGTATAAATCGACATTTACAATCTTTAGTCCCCAGAATCTTCCAAAAAAAAGTAAAGACATTATGACCCAAGTAACAGGTACAAATAATTTTGGATATTTTTTCAAATAAAACAATGAAAAAAATATTATTATATATAAAATCACTGGATACTGATTGACATTTGTAAATTTATGTGCTATTAATGCCCAGTTCTCTGGTATATATTTCATCGAGAATGCTTCATTATAATAATCGTTGTCGAAATTTTCTGGTAACTCCTCTGGGGTGTAATTTTTAAATGTTTTATGGCCATCCATCACATATAGATAAAGCGGTGCTGAAAGTATCAGAAAAAATAATATTGGTTTAACAATTTTTTTAAAATCAATTTTATTTCTCATTAATGTAATATAGCATATAGTGAATATTGCTGGTATTATGAAAAAATTTTCAAGTCTTACATAAACAGAAATTATTGATAAAAATGATGTGATTAATAACATGGATTCTTTTTTTGTTTTCAATGATATTATGAAAAAGAAAACAGAAAATGTGAGAAAAAATGCTGATGTTGTTATAGTGTCACAAAACTGGGAAAAAAATAATGATGTTGGAAATATTGTCATAAAAATCATGGAAAACAATGAAGCTGTGTCATCCTTTGTTATAAGATAAGTAATCAAAAAAACTAAAACTACAGTCATTGTACTGACCAATATATTAAAATAGATTGTAGAAATGTAGCTTGTTTCAGTGATAGAATAAAAAATGGAGAGTAATATGGGATAACCTGTTGGTTGTGTTGTACTAAATATACTCATTTCTCCGCCTTTTAACATATCTTTTCCGATAAATGCGGCTTCCCAAAATCGGCTATCGTCACATAACGGTAAATATGTTCTTAGAATAACACTTACTAGAAGAATTATGGTAAAAATTATCCATGTGTTTTTCCTTATTTTAGAAAAATGTTTTTTGATATTTTCAAAATTAGAAACTGTTAGAAATGTGGTCAAAAATAGTGATATCAATACTGGTGTATAATAGATTGCACGTACAAGTACATCCGGTAATACAGAAAGTGATTCTATCATGATGATATTGGTTCATTCATTTTATTAAATTTCAAATTTTTAAAACAGTTTTTAGAAGCATGTAGAATGTTTTGTAATCCTTCTTTTTCAATAATACTGCTGGATTGAGTACATTATTTAGATAGTAGTAAGCAAACTTTAATTTTGCAGATGAAACTTCTGAAAAATTGTGATAAGAAGACATTTTAAAATTGCTCCATTCTTCTGTACTCTGGGGAGGTACGAACCCATTTATCACAACATGATCAAAAAGATCTGTACCTGGATATGGTTGATAAAATCCTACATTAACTATATTATTCAATCTTTCAGCTAACTTTATTGTTTTTTTAAAATCCTCATTTTTCTCGGTTGGTATGTCGAGCATTAATCCTGCAACAGCTCTTATTTTCAATTCATTGCATATATCGAAAACTTTAACTGATTGACCCACAGTTATACCCTTTCTTAAGAAATCGAGTATTCTCTGACTCCCAGACTCAATTCCGAAGAATATATATTCACATCCGTTGTTCTTGAATTTTTCAATGATTGATCTTTCACTATTATTAACCCTTAATTGACACCCCCACTTAAGATCATTCTTCTTAGCAAGTTCTGAAATTTTAATTGCTCTTTTAGGATCATTCCCTAAAAAATTGTCTTCGTAATCAAATCTTACAGCTTCTATCTTTGGAGATAATGAAAGAAGATTTTCAAGATTTTCTTCGATAGTTTTAACAGAATATGGTCTCCATTTTCTTTGATAAAATGATTTGTTATAGCAAAAAGAGCAATTGTATGGGCAACCTCTCGATGTTGGTAATACCATAGATTTCATTCCATCTACCCACTCAAAAACATAACTTTTCAAATCTATTATTTCCCACGGCATCAAAGGTAAAGTATCTAGATTTTCACAAATTTCACTCTTCCCGGTCGATAATATTTTACCTTTCTCCTTGTAAAAAATTCCTTTAACTTTCTCTGGATTTTTAATGTTTTCAATTAAATTGTTGAAGGATAAATCTCCTTCACCAACTATCACAAAATCGACATAATCTTCCTTTATTACTTGACGCGGGAGAAGTGACGGATGTGGTCCCCCCCATACAATTTTTGAGTTTGTATTTTCTCTTGAAAAAGTAGAAAGTTCAATTGGTATTTTAAGAGTTTGTCCAGTCCATCCAGTAAATCCTATGATATCAGGATCTGATTTTTTTATCTGTTTTTTAACATCCTCAATTGATGATTTGTTGCAGTCCAAAATTTTAACGTTATGTCCATTTTTATTTGGTAATGCAGCTAACTGTAGTAATCCAATTGGTATTGATGGAGATTTGCCTGGAAATTTCGTATATGGATTGATAAGCAATATTTCCATGTTAATACACCCATGTAATATTTCCATTTATAAATTGTATACTTAATAATCAATATTGAGATTGTGCATAGTGATTTTATGAATACCGCAGAAGCTGTTTTGATAAGTCAGATTCCTCTTGGTATAGCATGCATAGTTGCAGCATATGAGCTCCACAAGCTCAGAAAAGAATTTGAAAAACTCAGAAAGAAAAAAGAGGGGAAGTAAAATGGACATATCATTTTTTCTCATTGTGAGCCAAATACCTTATTATGTTATGATATTTTTTCTCATCAGAGAAATATCGAAAATTCGAAAAAACAGTAAACTGTTTAAAACTCTGTTCTGAATACTTAACATGAAAATATTGTTACTTAACCCTTCGTATTCGAAAGTGTCGCGTGTAACAGATTCTGTTCTAACAAGATGTGCGGGTATACCATTGAAAGCTCCGTATATATGGC
>DAOWAL010000126.1 GCA_030634615.1 Candidatus Aenigmatarchaeota archaeon
AACAGGGTTGGTCTTGGAGGTTCACATGCTTAATGAGTTATTTCAGGTTCTGATATTTCCGGGTTTTTTGGCAGCAGTTATCATAGGTCTCCTTTATCAGGGAATAATGAGAAAGGTTGCCGCACACATGCAACACAGGGTGGGGCCACCGATCTGGCAGCCGTTTTTTGATTTTCTTAAATTAATGTCAAAAGAGAACATTCAGACAAAGAATTCTGTCGGATTTCTAATGACTATTTGCCCGATAATTTCATTTTCATCAATGTTAACGGTAATAATATTTGTTCCAATAGCCGGATTCAATCTGCTTAATTTTTCAGGAAGCATGTTTGTTGTAATATATTTTCTTGTGATGTCATCTGCATTTTTAGCAATATCCGGTTTTGCGACAAGAAATCCATTTGGAAATATTGGCAGCATAAGGGAAATAACACAGATGGTATCATACGAGTTCCCGTTTATAGTATCATTCATAACAATCGGACTTCTTACAGGTTTTAGGATAGCTCCGATAAATTCTCTTTACGCGCCACTTTTACCGTTCACGTTCTTTGCGTTTTTGATGGGAGCACTTGGTAAGCTTTCACTTCCACCGTTCCATGTACCAGAGGCTGAACAGGAAATCGTGGCAGGACCGTTTACTGAATACTCCGGACCGAGACTTGCCATGTTCGAACTTGCACGTTCGGTAAGTTTCTGGGTAATAGTATCAATCGGCGCTGTTTTGTTTTTGGGCGCAAACAACATTCTTTCGTTTGCGGTCAATTCCCTGATACTGCTCTTCGTGCTAATAGTCTTTAGGGTGATTTTTGCAAGGCTCAGGATTTCAAACACGTTTAGAGTCTACTGGTTCATTGTAGGACCACTTGCGATTATAGATCTTGTGAGGGTGATTTTCGGATTCATTTAGGTGATTTATTATGGCTAATTTACTGACAGAAGCGATTTACAGGCTCTTTTCAAAACCTAACACAAAAATGTATCCTGTAAAACCGGCAGATATTGCAAAAGGGTTCAGGGGCAAGGTAGTGTGGAAAAAAGATACGTGCATATTCTGCATGATGTGCGTAACAAACTGCCCAACGAATGCACTAACGATGAACAAGGAAAAGAAAACATGGGCAATAGACATAGGAAAATGCATATTCTGCGGAAGATGTCATGATGTGTGCCCGACAAAACCTAAGTCAATTGACAATGGCAGTGAATTTGAACTGGCGAGTACCGACAAGAAAAAGTTCAAGCACGAAGAGAAAAAGTAATTAATCTCCTCTGAAATAATTGATTATTCTTTTAAACGGGCTCGTTAAATTCTCAAGCTCTTTTTCTATTGAAATATCTAAATAATTGTTTCTGTAAAGCATTGCTATTATACGCACGACATTGTCTCCGGACTTTTTTACAACATCGCTAACAGGTTGACCAAATTCATTGTTGCCCTTTTGTATGCCTATTATTGTAACAGCTGCTTTATTTCCCATGTCTCTTTGATAAAGTCTTAAGAAAAGCGTTATGGGGCTTGTATGACTTGACAACGCAGATGCCCTTACCTGATATTCTTTTACAATTTTTATGGTACCAGATTTTTTCTTAAAGTCAGCTGCATCGACTATTATAAGCAATTTAGGGGCAAACTCTCTTACTTCTCTTACATGGTTTTCAGGAACAGCTGTTTTAATGAAAAGTAAATTTTCATCCTTGGCAAATTCTGCCTTTAATCTCTCAACAACATACCAACCAATGCCGTCATCTCCTTTAAGATCATTTCCTATGCCCATGACAGCATATCTTTTGTTTATATCTGCTTTGGAACTGAGCTCTTTGAAAATCTGTTCTACTTCCATTTTGTATCTTTTTTCACTTTTCTTTGAGACTCTTACTCTTGTCTTTTCCGGTTTCTCTTTTTTAGAAAATCTCTTTTTGATCGAATTGAAAACCATGCTTTATTTTTCGTGTTTGCCGCTTAAAAACAATCAGGATTTTAATATGCGTATACATATATTATTAATATGCTTGAGTCTATTCTGAATTTCAGAGAGGTTGAAAAATCGCCATACTTAACGTTTGTATGGGCTCTTATGATATCCACTGTTGGAATACTGTTCTCGACTCAACTTTTTTACAGGGTTACAATATCAGGTGTATCGTTTAACTTAACCGGAATGTTTGCTGTAATATTTACGATTATTCCTTCAGTGTACTTTCTAACAACTGTAATAAAAAAAGAGGAAGAACAAGAGGAAAAGGATTATGAACAACACAAAAAAGTAGGGTTTTTTGAAAGACATGAAAAAGACATATTGATGTTCCTGTTCTACTTTTTTGGTGTAACTGTAACGTTTGCAATATGGTCGTTCATACTTCCAGCTGATTTTTTCCAGGTTCAACTTGTTAAGATAAATGAGATAAGGGCAGCTGTTGCAGGAACAGGTGCAATAACAGGACAAATTGTCAAAGGGGACTTTGGTTCATTCATAGCAATATTCACAAATAATTTTGAAGTAATGATATTTGCATTCATATTTTCCTTACTTTTCGGTGCTGGCGCAGTCTTTATACTCGTGTGGAATGCATCTATACTTGGCACGGCAATCGGCGAACTGTCAAAATCGATTTTTGAAATACCTCTTGTAACGCTTTCATTCCTTCCTCATGGAATTCCTGAAATCATTGGTTATTTGTGTGCGGGTCTTGCCGGAGGTATAGTATCCGCTGCAATATTGAGATGTAAAAGTAGCAATATTCTAAAGCTCATCTTGATAGACTCTCTAAAGATACTTTTGGTGGGAGTTTTCTTTATTCTGATAGCTGCAGGAATTGAAGTTTACTTTTGAACTGTTTCGTTAATTGACGTACAGATACTTATATTGGGGTTCAAGGCAAATACTTTATTAGGTGTAAAAAAACATGGCATTAGATGTTTGGTTTGCTATGGCAACATTGCTCGCACCAGTATTTGCCGAGTATGCGAAGATCCGAGTAAAGGCCGAAAAACAATTCAATTTCATTGCGGCTGGAGGTATCTTCTTTTTACTCGCAATTGCATTCAACGCTAGCTTCCTTAGCATGGCGGGTGGAGCAGCAGTCTACGGTATATATCTATTCGAATTCTTAGGATGGATATTCCTGTTAGTCGGCGCTCTTTGGGCAGTGTTTGCCGGTCTGTTGAAA
>DAOWAL010000084.1 GCA_030634615.1 Candidatus Aenigmatarchaeota archaeon
AAAAAAGGTGAATCAGAAGTGAACAACACAATTTCAAGGAAAATGGAACAGTTTGGAAGTACGCTCAGGCATGATATAGCGGAGGTCCTATTCAAATGAGTAAGATATTCATAGTAGGTGACGAAATAACAGTTACCGGACTAAAACTTGCAGGTTTGAAGGATGCGCAGATAGCAACAGCACAAAATGTTGAATCTGTGCTGGACCAAAAAGGTGAAGCGGAAATTATAGTCATAACCCATTCCCTCTACAGCGCGGCAAGGAAAAAAATAGACCAGATGAAAGAAAACATTGTGGTCGAAATTCCTGACGCACAGGGTGGGGGAGAAGATGTCGTCAATAAAATAATAAGAGACGTCATTGGGTTTGAAATTACTAAAGGGTGAGTGATTATGGGAAAGATAATAAGGATCGCCGGTTCGCTTGTTGAAGCAGACGGCATGAGAGGAACCAAGATTTATGAACTCGTTAAAGTAGGTAAGGAACAACTTTTGGGAGAAATAATACGATTGAACAGAGACAGTGCTTCCATTCAGGTTTACGAAGAGACCGACGGTCTATCACCAGGAGAACCTGTGACAGGAACAGGACAACCTCTTTCAGTAGAACTTGGACCAGGCATACTGACGTCGATTTACGACGGTGTGCAAAGACCTCTGGAAATAATCCAGAAGGAAACAGGCCATTTCATGGCTCGGGGTGTAACAGTATCCCCAATTGACAAAAAGAAGAAATGGGACTTCAAACCGCTTATCAAGAAAGGCGACGCGGTTGAAGCAGGTGATATAATAGGAGAAATACCGGAGACTAAAATTATTACAAACAAAGTTATGATACCTTATGGTATTAGCGGAAAAGTCGAATGGGTAGCAAAAGCAGGTAAATATACTTCTGATGAACTACTTTGCAAAGTAAAAAGCGGAAGCAAAGTAGAGAAAGTTACTGCTACGCAGATGTGGCCTATCCGAAAGCCAAGACCAACAATAGAAAAACTCGCACCAGAGATTCCAATGGTAACAGGTCAACGGATTCTTGACATGTTCTTCCCGCTTGCAAAGGGCGGTGCAGCTGCTATTCCAGGCGGTTTTGGAACAGGTAAAACTGTTACCCAGCACCAGCTTGCTAAGTGGTGTGACGCAGACATCATCATTTATGTCGGTTGCGGTGAACGTGGAAACGAGATGTGTGATGTACTAAGGGAATTCCCAGCACTCAAAGACCCCAAATCAGGAGAGTCCCTTATGGAGCGATCTGTTTTAATCGCAAACACATCAAACATGCCTGTAGCTGCACGTGAAGCATCTGTATACACGGGAATAACGCTTGCAGAATACTACAGGGACATGGGATATGATACATCAGTCATGGCTGACTCAACATCACGTTGGGCAGAGGCCATGAGGGAAATATCTTCAAGGTTGGAAGAGATGCCGGGTGAAGAAGGTTACCCAGCACATCTTGCATCCAGGCTTGCGGAATTCTATGAGCGAGCAGGGAGAGTAATTTCCCTTGGTAAGGAAGGAAGGACAGGTTCTGTCAGCATTATCGGAGCAGTATCCCCACCGGGCGGAGACTTCTCTGAACCGGTTACCCAAAACACCCTTAAGATAACAAGGGTTTTCTGGGCACTTGATACAACCCTTGCAGACAGGAGACATTTCCCGGCAATTAACTGGTTAACATCGTACTCGCTTTACAGTGACCAGGTTTCGCCATGGCTCGAAAAAGAAATAAATAAAGACTGGACAAAAACAAGGGTCGAAGCAATGGTGATACTCCAGAAGGAATCTGAACTTAAAGAAATTGTTCAGCTTGTCGGTCCTGACGCACTTCCAGAAAAGGAAAGACTTCTGCTTGAAATATCAAGGATGATTAGAGAAGATTTCCTTCAGCAGAACGCATTCCACGATGTGGATACATTTTGTCCATTGCCACGGCAGTATAAAATGCTTAAGGTTATCTTAACCTTACATGAAAAAGCTGCTTTAGCATTGAGTAAGGGAATGCCTCTTACTGATATAACAAAGCTTGAAATAATTGACAAGATAGCAAGGATGAAGGAAATTCCTAAAAAGGATTTTGAAAAGAGGATAGATGATATGATAAAGGAGATAACCTCTAAATTAGGGTGATAAAAATGGTCGTAAGAGAATATACCAGTGTAAGTGAGGTCACAGGACCTCTGATGATCGTCGAAGGCGTAAAAAATGTCAAATACGGTGAAGTCGTAGACATTGAAACAGCCGCAGGCGAAATAAAGCACGGTCAGGTGCTTGATGCCATGGAAGATAGGGCAGTTGTTCAGGTTTTTGAAGGAACAACAGGACTTGATACCAAACACACAAAAGCAAAGTTTATCGGAGAAACCATGAAAATATCTGTTGGAGCAAGTATGCTTGGAAGGATTTTTGATGGTGCAGGCAGACCAAGAGACGGTAAAAAACCAATTGTACCGGAAGCACGTCTTGACATAAACGGGTATCCGATAAATCCAACAGCCAGGGTATATCCAAAAGATTTCATCCAGACAGGCATATCATCAATCGATGGTATGAACACCCTTGCAAGAGGACAAAAGCTTCCAATATTCTCAGGAGCTGGTTTACCACATAATGAACTTGCAGCACAGATAGCACGACAGGCAAAAGTTCCTGGTTCAAAAGAAGATTTTGCTGTAGTATTTGCCGGTATGGGAATCACAGCAGAAGAAGCAAACTTCTTTAGAAAGGATTTTGAAAGAACCGGAGCACTTGAAAGGATAGTAACATTCCTTAATCTTGCAGATGATCCAACAATTGAAAGGATCATTACACCAAGGATTGCTTTAACAACAGCTGAATACCTTGCATATGAGCACGGTATGCACGTACTTGTCATCTTAACAGACATGACAAATTACTGTGAAGCATTACGAGAAATTTCAGCTGCACGGGAAGAAGTTCCTGGTAGGCGAGGATATCCAGGATACATGTACACTGACTTGTCCATGAATTACGAAAGGGCAGGTAAAATTATCGGAAAGAAAGGAAGCGTAACACAAATTCCTATACTCACAATGCCTTCCGATGACATAACACATCCAATTCCGGATTTAACAGGGTACATTACAGAAGGACAAATAGTACTTAACAGGGAACTTCACAGGAAAGGTCTTTATCCTCCAGTCGATGTTCTTCCATCTCTGTCAAGGCTTATGCAGCAGGGTATTGGAAAGGAAAGAACAAGGGAAGATCATGCAGGCGTATCAAACCAGCTTTACGCAGCATACGCAGAAGGCAGGGATCTGAAAGATCTTGTAGCTGTTGTTGGTGAAGAAGCGCTTACAGACAGGGACAAAGCATTCCTTAAGTTCTCCGAAAGATTCGAAGCTGAGTTCATTAATCAGGGAAAAGACGAAGACAGGACCATTAGTGAAACACTTGATGGTGGATGGGAACTTATGAAAGTTCTTCCTGAAAGGGATCTTAAGAGAGTATCCACAGAACTCATTGAAAAATACCTTAAAAAGGAGAAGAAGTAGGTATGCCTAGAATTATTGAGGGTGTCCGTTTAACCCGAATGGATCTGATGAAGACAAGGACAAAGATCAGGTTAGCAACTAAAGGACACAAACTTCTTAAAGAGAAGAGGGACGCTCTCATAACCGAATTTTTCAAAGTTGTAGAAAATGCAAAAGGCATACGTGGAGAACTCTCAGAGAACCTTGTACAGGGAAGGGTCAATCTCATAAAGACAAAGGCTCTTATGGGTACAAACGAAGTGCAAAGCATTGCAAACAGTACCCCTGCAATGGGTGAAGTTGAGTTCGGCTTTAGGAACATAATGGGTGTAAAAATACCTGTTTTGCAAAAAGCCGATGACATTGACGAAAAGAAAATGTCTTACACCTTAATGTATGCCACACCAAAACTTGAAGAATCAACAGTGAACTTTTCCATTGCTGCCCAGAAACTCATAAGGCTCATAGAAAGCGAAGAAACTGTCAAAAGGGTTGGTAATGAAATCAAAAAAGTTAAGAGAAGAACCAACGCTTTAGAATATATATTAATCCCAAACCTAGAATACACAAAAAAATACATAGAAATGCGGTTACAGGAAATTGAAAGAGAAAACTTCTTCAGATTAAAAGTGGTCAAAAAGAAGAAGATGAAAAAATAGAGGATTAAAAATGTTAGCAAGTCATTGGGTAATTGAAGATATTGTAAAGGCTATTGAAAGTAAAGACAGTGGTGAAATAGAAAGTTCTATTAAGAACTTTACTAAAAAATATCCTGAAGACAAAGAGGTTGTTCGGCTCTGCAAAGAGTACATGAAAAACAAGGATTCGAAGCTTCTGGCTGCTATAAAAGTAAGGCTAAAAGCACTTTCAGAAGAAAGGAAAATGGAAAGTACAGGTGGCGGCGGCAATCTATGGTTCGGTGACAGAAGAGGTCACGGAGACCAAACACTCAGGTAATTTCAAAAACAAATAACTAAAATTCACCTTTCATTAAAAATATACTTACATTATCCCCTTGCATTTTTATGAAATGTTCATTGTTTGTTGTAGTCTCAGATATATCAAAATCAAAAAGATTACTTACAGGACTACGCGGTCCTCGTAAAACATGATAATATTTGCCATATTCTGCGCCAACTTCAAAAGATGAATTCCCTTTTTTTCCCCTTCTGAGTGATTTTACACAATAAAACCCTCTTCCATTTCTACCGCTAAAATCGGCCTTTACTTTTGGGTGTATTTCTTCAATATTTTCTATCTGGCATGGTTTTTCGCTAATTTCTAACGGATATCCTCTTTTAAGTGATATTTTTTTAATAAACCCATTCTTTGCCGGTAGAAGTATACTGCCTTTGATTTTCGGTTTAAGGGATGAATCAAACCCTATTACATTTGCCTTTAATTTCCCTTCGAATTTTCCACTATCTACATATCCTCTGATTTCTAACAATTCTCCCATTGTTTCGCATGTCGGTCCGCTGTAAGGATTATTCATGCCTATAGAATTATAAAATTCTTTCATATCACCATTGTTACCAGCAATTGCCTCTACTAGTATTCTGTTGTATTGAGCAGTTGTTGGTATTGTATATATTTCTAAAAAATCGTTTGTCCCTTCGGCACCAAGAATGGAAACTGCTGTGCAATATTTCATGAATTTCACTATTGGCAAATCTCTATCATTCATCGTAATTCCACAGAAGCTAACATTCGAATTGAATTTTTTTATATCTATCTTAGAAACATCTGCAAGTGTGATTGTCTTGCCATTCATGTAAGGTTTATGCGTAGCTATATAGCCACCATCTTTAAGGTCCGCCCAATTGACATCTTTACCAAATGTCATAATATCACTTAACGGATAATATCTATAGAAGATTTATAATAGGTAATTGTACCTACCAATTATCATAAAGAGTTGAACATTCGTATAAACTCATACACAAATCACTTCTCGGTAGTTCAATTATATCTTCTGGTGTAATTGTTATCATATCAAATCCAGCAGTTCCTTCACTTTTTACCCCTGCGAATTTTATAGCATTCATGAGTATTCTCATTGATTGTCTTGGAGTTAAGTCATGTGAATTTTTCAACACATTTTC
>DAOWAL010000069.1 GCA_030634615.1 Candidatus Aenigmatarchaeota archaeon
TATTATAATGTGACTTCTTGTGACCAAGCAGGTAATTGCAATGAAAGCGGACCTTACAACTTCACGACCTCAGTTTGCTCAGAGTCTTGGTCATGCGGTGAATGGTCAGTATGTGTTGGTGGTTTACAGACTAGGGGATGTACAGATTCAAACAGTTGCGGGACCACCGCTAGCAGACCATCTCTGAGTCAGGAATGTATTTCAGGTGGAGGAACATCAAAACCAAAACCTCCAGAAGTTAGACATGCATGGAGTAAAATAACACCAGGTGTCGAAGCTTTAATGAGTATAGACAAATCTGGTCTGGATTTCACGGAGATAAGAATTTCCGTTAAAAATCAAGCAAATCAGGTTTCCATAACCGTGACAAAAATTGAAGGTAGTCCTGCTGATGTCGAAAAGGAAGTCTCTGGTAAAACATATCAGTACATTCGAATTCAGGAATCCAACCTTGATGACACCAATATAGAAAAATCCAAAATCAAATTCAAAGTCAGCAAAACATGGATTTCTGGAAACAGCATAAACGAATTGACGGTAGGACTGAACAGATACACCGATGACTGGATTGAACTACCAACAACGTTAACAAGCGAAGATGATGATTACTTTTATTATGAAACTGAAACGCCAGGATTTTCCGTGTTCGCAATAACGGGCAAAGAAATTGTATGCACATCCGATGAAATGAGATGTTCTGGAAATGAATTGCAGAAATGTACCTCAGATGGTACGGACTGGGAGACAACAGAAATCTGCGAATACGGTTGCGATTCTGCTTCACTCTCATGCAAATCTCAGGGAGCATGCGAAGCAGAGGAAATGAGATGTTCAGGGAAAACCCTTCAGAAATGTTCTACTTACACTTACGATTGGGAAACACTCGAAACCTGCGAGTATCAATGTCTGGATAATAAATGCACAGAGGCTGCCCCAGATTACAGTGGATTGTACATCGGTGTTGTTGTAATTGTAATGATAATCCTATTATTTGTTTGGATGAAACCCAAATCACTCAAAAAAATGTTCAAAAAGAAATGATGATTTCGCAATTCTCATTTAAAGTCAATCATTACGTTATTTCTTGGCTTTTTTTGGGGATAAATGTATTTGGAGTTCTGAGTGTGCAAGAAGCAAATTTTCGCCCTCCAAAACACATTCGAAGATAACAAAACTCGTGTCGTAATCCGACTTCTGTTTGTATTCGGAAGTTGTAGCATATTCACTGGTGACATGGTAATCTGACAGCGAGATTGATTTTTCGTTTTTTGATTTATACTTTTCTTCGGAGATGGTGTCTTCTATGTGGGTTTCCTTCTTTATCTCGACCTTGAACATCTCGTAAGGATGTGACCATACAGATTTCTTTAGTGTACTGGTTTGTATGTTAAATTCTTCCTTTCCCGTTTCAATATCTAGGAAATGAACCCTGCAATCAGCAGCGCCGAAGATGAGCGTATCCTTGTATATTTTCGGCTCGTCCCATATCTGGCCGTCGACCCTGAACCTCCATATCTCCTTGCCCATGCTCTCGTCGAGGCAGTAGAGGTTGCCGTCTTCCGAACCGAAGTATATTCTACCCCCGCTTAACACGGCTTTCGATTCGATTACACCACCAGTCCTGAAACGCCAGATTTCATTCCCGTCCATATCCAGGCAGTAAAAGTTCCCATCTCTCGCCCCTGTGTATATTCTACCGTTCACGACGGAGGGCGACGTTGCTATCCCATAACCACCCAGCCTGGTTTTCCAGATTTCCTTTCCGGTTCCGGCGTCCAAAAGGTGAAGATAGCTGTCGAAGGCCGGGACGAAAACCATGTTTCCATGAACGGTCAGGTGCACCGCGTCGAATATCTCGGCACCTGTCTTGAATCTCCAGATTTCCTTGCCTGTTTTTGTATCCACGCCGTACGCATAACCGTCAAAAGAACCGAATATTACGGTGTTTCTGTAGAAGCCAGGGGCACAGCAAATCTCGTCTCCGGTTCTGAATTTCCAGACAAGTTCGCCAGTCTTTGCATTGAAGGCGTAAAAGTTCGAATCACGACAGGATGTGTACACCAGACCGTCCTTTATTCCGGCGTAGCCGGCCATTGCCCCGCCCGTCTTATATCTCCAGACAATCCTGCCAGTGGCGGCGTCGAGGCAGTAGAAAATTCCTCCCTTACTACCGAGATACAAAAAACCATCGGAGCAGACTGGCGAGGAATCGACCATCGAATCAAGTTTTTTTCTCCATATAAGCTTTTTGTCGCCGATGTCCAGGGCGTAAACGTAGCTGTCGAAAGCCCCCCAGTAGAGCTTCCCGTTTAGCAGGGTCGTCCTGACGATCGAGCCGCCCTCTGTACCTGACCATATTCTTTTGAATTTTCCAACTTTCTTAACTTCAACTTCCTCTATTTCGACGTCAAAAGCTGATGTCTCAAAGTTTTCAAATCCAAAGTCCATGCTTCACTTTTCGAGAAAAAGATTTAAAAGCCCGTTTAAGACTGCTGGTTACGATTTTCTATTGGGTTGGTGTGGATAAATGTGTTTGACACATTAATATTTAAATAAAAAAAGAAATGACTGTGGGTTTTACCCCACGAAATCTATGCCAAGAACCTTTTCAATTTCTTTTTGTTTTACTGTTGTGTATGTTTTTTCAGGTCCATATATCTGAGATGATTTTACACCGGTTACAATAAGCATGGATCTTATTGTGTCTCCAAGCTCTTTTATTACCTGTGCACCCCAGATTATCTTTGCTTCTGGGTTCAGTTTTGAACTCACAGCTTCGACAATTTCCTGGCATTCTTTTATTGTTATATCCTCACCACCTGACACGTTTACAAGAGCACCTGATGCTCCTTCAATGTCTACGTCAAGTAATGGGTTGTTCAATGATTTCTCAACAGATTCAAGCGCCCTGTTTTCTGTGTCGCTTTCACCCATTCCAATCATGGCTATTCCACCAGAACCCATCACCGCACGAATGTCTGCGAAATCTAAGTTCACAAGACCTGGCTTTGTGATAAGTTCAGCTATTCCCTTAACAGCGTTTACAAGAATCTCGTCTGCGACTTTGAATGCTGTTGTAATGGAAACGTCTGGTACTATCTCAAGGAGTTTGTCGTTAGGTATGACGATAAGTGTATCGGCAACTGATTCCATTCCTTCAAGACCATCCTGTGCGTTTTTAGCTCTGGATTTACCTTCCATTGTGAATGGAAGTGTTACAACACCGACTGTTAGTGCGCCTGCTTTTTTAGCAATGTCAGCAACAACTGGTGCTGCGCCAGTACCTGTTCCGCCACCAAGACCGCATGTGACAAAAACCATGTCAGCACCGTCAAGTGACTTTTTAATGTCGTCTTTTGACTCCTTTGCAGCTTCTCCACCTACTTTTGGATCAGCTCCTGCACCAAGACCGCTTGTAAGTTCCTTACCTATAAGAACTTTTGTATCAGCATCGCTGTACAATAAATCCTGTGCATCTGTGTTTATACCAACGGTTTCAGCACCGACGATACCTATCTGCATTAATCTCGAAAGAGTGTTGCCTCCGGCACCGCCAACACCTGCAACTTTGATTTCAGCTTTCCTTGTCTCAAGGATCTTTCTTAACTCTTCATCAGTTTCAGCATTTCTTGCTCTGTTTTCGGGAACATCTTCTGCTCCCAGGGCGGAATCAATTATTGAGCCTCTGCTCATGCTCGTCATAACTACCCCTCCTTTTAAAACTCAAATTAATAATCTGAGTTCAATGGTATTATAATCAAATAATATCTATAAGTTATTTAAATTTTATTTAACCCAAGACCATAAAATCCTATTTTTTTACATTGATATTTGCCGATTTTGTTTTTTTGTCTGTAATTTGCTCGAACTCGACCTTTTCAACACTTTTTATCCACTTGGTTATCATATCACTGAACATTTTCTGTGCAATTGGGTTAAGAGGTTTTTTAGATGTGATAATAGCATTTTTGGTCTTTATGTCAACGCCACTAAAATCCATTTTGTAGTATTTTAGCAATGTTTCAATCTTTTTGACATCCCCATCTATTTTTTCCAGTATCTTCACCTTGTAATCAAGCATTTTCCCTGCAAGTGGGTTGTTAAAGTCTACTCTAACTCTCCCACCTGATACGCTCTGTACTTTTGCCTGGGTGCCATCGACATCGAAAAATTCACCAGGAATTGGGTTTATTTTGTTTTCAATGAATTTTGAGATTGGAACTATTTTTATGAGCTTTGGATCTCTAAGACCAAATCCTTGTGTTGGACCAACCTGGAATTCCCTTTCTTCTCCAACTTTCATTTTATCAAGTTCACTCATTACACCTGGTATAACCATGTTTGAACCTATTATGATAAGTGCCGGACCGTATGGGTGATTTGGATTATGAATTCCCTCTTTTTTTGCAAGTTCTTCTGATGTTAGGTCAAATATGTCCCCTGTAAGGTTTATTCTGCCAACATACTCCACATTTATGAAATCTCCTTTTTCCATTTTTTCAACCTCCTGAAATGGTCCCGGCGAGATTTGAACTCGCGGCCTCTCGATTATCAGTTTCGCCTAGGAATAGTCCTAACGAGCGCTCTAACCAGGCTGAGCCACGGGACCGTTATAACCATATAAAAGGGGGTTTAATTTATAAATTTGGCAAAAAAGGTTTCCGCTTGCAAATTTACTTTGTCAACTCAGTTCCCTTCTTTGCAAGCTCGGAAAAATCGTATGTTTCGTTCCCTTTCCACGCTATGGATATGATGATGGGAACTACCAGTGCTGCAACAAAACTCCATAGCAGGTTGCCCTGTATGAATGCTGGTGTGGAACCTCCAAGAACAGCACCGATTATGCTGGTCGACCAATCAGGTGTCGGAAACCATATGAGTCCAACTAAAATTCCGGCAACAGAGCTGACTGTGCTGGAAATCCCTGAATATCTTTTTGAGTAAAGTCCGTAAAAGACAGGGAACAGTATACCCACGCATACGAGATCAGCTACAAGGAACAGATAAAGGACACTATATCCCTGTGATGCCACCAGCATGCCAATAATTGCAAGGACGACTGTTGCCCATTTTGAGAATGACAATATCCTTTCCTTGTTGGCCTTTGGTTTAATCCTCACAAAATCCACGGCCAGTATGCCAACTATTCCATTTAGGAGTGTGTCCATGCTGCTCATTACAAGAGCTGTTGCCAGTACCATTGTGAGTATTATGATCCAGTCAGGAGTATTTGATATAAGGAAAGTGAACAGGGCTACTGACGGTTCAGCTGCAGCCGGTGTACCAATTGCGAAAAACCCGAAAACACCAGCGATCATCACAACAGGGAAAACTAATAATCCAGCAATGGCAAAGGCTTTCTTAGTGTCTTTATCGGTTTTGCCTGCATATGCTCTTTGCCACCATCCGTGATTGAAGAATTCTGCACCTATTACCGCGATTATCAATGTTATTCCGAGCTCTAAGCCGCCTATATTGAAACCGAACAGTTCAGGTGTTACTGCAATTGCATTTGCAAAAACAGATGCGCCATCAAGTAAAGCAAAACTACCGACAAAAATTATGGCAAATAGTGGTATAATGACCCATGATTGAATCTTATCAGTAAAAACAGATGCCTTAAATCCACCTATTGCAGTGTATGTAAGTACTCCAAAACCAAGAACAACTGCAGTTAGTGCAAGTGGTATTCCAAACACAAGATTTGCAGCAAGAGCAAGTCCTGTCAATTCAGCTGTCAGAGCAACTATCATGTAAAAGATGCTCACTATTAAAACTAATGTGTACATTTTTTTACCGAATCTATGTAAAACAAATTCAGTTAAAGTGTAACCCTTTGGCATTATTTTTCTAAGCCTAACACCAACGTAAATGAAAACCCATAATGAAAATACGCTACCAAGAGCATATCCCAATAGACCGATTATGCCCGATGTAAGTGCAGTCTCCGCAGGCCCGAATAATACCCAGGAACCCATACCTGAAGCAAAAAGGGTTGCTACCAGTGCACCAATACCCAAGGAATTCTTTGAACCCACAAATTCTTCAACACTTATTTTCTTTTTCCTTGTGTAGAGAAATCCAATTAAAGCAAAAACAACAGCAGTTATAACAAATGTCCATAAACCATAGTCCATACTAACACCCTACTGAATTATTAGAAATGGTTTTCAGGTCAAATAAATACCTTTGCTTTCATATTCGTCATTTGTCTATTTCTCTTGCCTTTATTACAATTATTTTCCCGGATGACAATGAAATCTTTGTTTTGTTCTCTGCCATTTCATTACATACTCCTATCCATCCAGAAGAAACGTTTTCGTTTTTTACGTTCCATTTTAGTCCTTTGTACGTCAATCCCTTGACATCAGAAACCGCGAGAACTGA
>DAOWAL010000071.1 GCA_030634615.1 Candidatus Aenigmatarchaeota archaeon
AGTAGAGAACGGAGTTCCCGTGTCGGGCCTGTAAGCTCCGTCGCATGTTAATTCAACGTAGCCTTTTTCTGGAACGAGAGTGTTCTTCACTTCCGAATCCTCGCCGAGTTTCGCTTCCCACCCACTGTCACCAAGTACGAATTCCTTTGGGTGGCGAATCCACAGGACTCTCCTGTCGGATTCCTTGACTTTCTTCATTCCCTTGTCCCCGTCATTGTAGTTGCATGCGTCGTCGGTGACATTCCCGAATCTCTTCATGTCCTCGAAAAGATATTTCAGAACACCTTTCACATCTCCGGGTAATTCTAAAAGTCCTTTCTCTGAAGCAAGATAAGCCTGGAAAAGCGTTGCCTGATCTTTAAGAGAAATTGAATCCTTGTGGATGTCCTTGAACTCTTTTTCCATGTTCGTTATTTCTTTGGCAATCTTGCCGTGGTACTCGAAAGGGAGAAGCCTGTTCAGGTCTCCTGCCCCGTATATTTTTATGTTCACATCCACGTAATCCTGAGATGCTGGATTCATGTTCAATTATATTGGAGAAAGATTTATAATACGCTCGTGTTCACACAATTTCTATCTTGTCGCCGTTTGCAGGAGCCTCTGCATCAAACCCCATTTCGCGCAGTTCAGCTGCGAACTCTTCTGTATTTTCACCGTGCATAACGATGATTTTTTTGGGTTTAACTTTTTTGTAGAAATCAATGAGATGGCTCTTGTCAGTGTGCGCTGAGAAATCGAGGAATTCCATTTTCATTTTTGGCTTAACTGATAATTCCTGTTCTTCGTTTACAAATTCGCCTGTATCGAGAAGGTTTCTTCCGGCAGTTCCCGGAACCTGAAATCCCGTCATGACAAGTGCACAGTCCTCTCTTTCAAATAATCTTGATATATAGTACACAACAGGTCCGCCGTTGAGCATTCCTGCTGTTGTTATTATAACACCGGGTCTTTCAAGAGCTTTGTCTCTGTCACCCTGTCTCAAAATTTTCCTTGCCTTTGAAAAAGCCAGTTTCAATTTTTTATGATCCTTTGTGCTTTCCGGGTGCTTTAGTATTGCATCTGTTACTTTTCTTCCCATACCATCAACCCATATAGGAACATCTAAATCTGCAAGTACCATGAGTATTTCCTGTGTTCTTCCGACAGCAAATGCAGGTATTAAACATATCCCTCCACCGTGAACGGTTTCATTAACAATTCTTTTTAGTGAATCCTCAAGCATCTTTCTGTCAGGATGGTTCATGTATGAATAAGTTGATTCGCTGATGAGAACATCTATGTTACTGAAATCAGTATCACCAGCTTCCATTAACTGTGTATCTATGAGTTTTGTGTCCCCTGTGAAAAGTATTCTTTTGTCCTGGCTTTCTAAAAGCATCATAACCCCGCCAGGAATGTGGCCTGCATTGAAAAAACTCACAGTCGATTGAGTGAATTCCTCGGTTTCACCGGGCCTTAGAAACATTATGCTGTTTTCAAATCTTTTGAGATCTCTTTTGGTAAAGTCAAGAGGTTCTCCTTCCCTTACCTGAATCTTAATTGAGTCTCTGTGAAGTATTTCCATTATGTCAGCAGTTGCAGGAGCACAGTACGTGGGACCATTGTATCCCATGCTGTAAATTTTTGGTAAAAGACCGGAATGATCCATGTGAGCGTGTGATACAAACATTGCATCAAGATTAATACTCGGTTCTATTGGTCCTTCTTTTGTCTGAACATTGAAACCGAATTCCCATAAGAATTTTTCTGTTCCTGTATCTATCAGCATTCCCATTTTTCCGACTTCTGCACAGCCTCCAAGAAAATGAATTTCTATCATAACAATACAATCTACTCTGCCATTTAAATAAACAGAGAGCTTAAGTGAGTTTGTATCTCCCTTCCAACATTTTATCGTTGTGGACAACAAAACCTTTTTTGTTGAGAATTTCTGCTTCAACTATTTTCCTGTCTATGTTTTCTCCTCGCATTTTCAGTACTTCTATTGCTCTTTTCCTGGTCCCGTTGTCGTATATTACATTGTAAATAGTTATTATCCCGTCAGAAAGGAAGCTTACTGCTTCACCTCTCTCAGTGACATTGTGGCCAACATGTGTAGGGTTTGATGTCTCTCTTATAAGAAAACTGGTTATGTCATGGGATTCAAGATATCTGAATAATTGTTCCATATAAATTCTGAATCTTGCTTCTTCACCACTAAATGCACTGGATATACTGCTAAGGGAGTCTATTAAAACTATTTCGGGCTTAAAATTCTTTGGTATGAGAACAGGCTGTATATCTATTAAGAGTTCTTTTTTGGCTTCAGAGAGAAGTGCTTCAACAGACCTTGCAATATCAAGAGCATTGAATCTCTTTATCATTAGATTACCTTTTTCTATGTATTTTTCAGGATTCCAACCAAAATTCATCATATGGCTTATCAACCTTTTCTCAGGTTCCTCAAAACTCATGTAAAGTACTCTTTTGCCCTTTTTACATGCGTTATTCAAAATCTGCAAACAGAAATTTGTCTTGCCACTTCCAGGTCCGCCTTCCACTAAAACAGCGTAACCTTGCGGTATACCCTGTTCAAAAAATTTATCAAACCCCTCTATACCTGTTTTCATTCTCGGTATCACATAACTCTCTTTTCCCTTAACCATTTTTTTCACCCCTCAACCAATAAATTATTCGATTACATTTATTATAAGATTGGACCTACTTTTTACTTTCCCAGAAAAGTCCTCCCTCCATTACAAGTTCTTCTTTGAGCAAAGGTATTTGTCTGTTGATTTCTCTTATCATATCAGAATATTTCCTTGTTCTTATGTGATAATTCGATTCGCTTAGTTCACCCCTGTCAAAGTACTCTCTTTGTGTTTTTGATATCATATCTTTCAAAGTTTCTTTTCTTATCACGAGTTCTTTTATCTTTCTTTTGATAAGTTTTCTCTTAATCGGTTTTTTGAGCATGAAAAATGCAAACACAATTGCACCTATCGCAATTAAAATTTCTTTCCATGAGTTGGAAATAAGGCTTGTTATGTTCCTGGAAGTTGCCTCATAAAATACGGCTATCCGTGTCTCCACTGATTCCAGTTCAGATATTTTTTCATATGCGTCGTTAACAAGATCCATGCTCTTTTCATATCTTTCCGATAAAAATTCGGTTTTGGATTCGTTGTAAATATTCTCAGCTTCGGAAATGTCTATTCCGTCTATTTGGTTCATTGTTAATTCCAGTGCATCAAGTTCGTCCATTGCCTTGAATGCGTTGAATTTCATTTTCTGAAGTTCGTTTATTTTTTTGTAAAATTCCGAATAATCGGAATTACCGCCTTCTTTTTCAATCGTGTATTGAATATTGTAAATCTGTTCTGTGAACATTAGAAGGTCATTATACCTGACCGTTGATAGGCCCGCATCTTTCATTATTTGCAAATCACTGTTTGCATTCCATAATGCGTTTTTAACATCCAAACTTTCATCAAAAGAGGCAACAGCAAGACCTGTAGGTATTCCGGTACTATTTGTATACAAAAATCCTGCAACTAAAACAGCAATTATTGATACTGCTAAGAAAAGCATTCCTTTCTTTTTTCCCTTTCTTTTTCTGTCGGATTTTAAACCACTTCTTTTCATTGCTTCAGTTGCTTCGATTTCAGCAAGTCTTTCTTCGATTTCAGCATATCTCGTGGCATAACTTTTCATTCTTCCCTGATAAATTCTGACTTCGATTTTACCTTCACCAAGATATTCTCTTTGGTTTTTCTCAATTTCTTTATGTATTTTTTCTTTTTCATCAACGAGTCGTTTCTTTTCACCTTTTAATATTTTGAATGTGTTGATAAGACATATTTCATATTTTATCAAATCCTGTACAATCTTTGACATCCTGTTTTCATACTGTAACAAACTTTCCATGTATTCTTTCATGCTCATTTTGTTTCTTTCAAAACAATCTTTTTGTATTTGTCGTATGAGTCCAATAATTATATTTTCCTCATTTTTCAGTGATCTTATTTTTCTTTTATAGATGTTGTACCTGAAAGTAAGTGAAGCAAAGTAAATTGAAATTAAAAGAAATATTGTCAGTGAAAGAACTTCTTTCCAACTATTTCTCAGGAAATATAGGACATTGAATCCGCCAACAGTTTCAATTGCATAAGTAAGTTTTGCTTCATCTGCTCTTCTGAAAGCAGTTTCATAGTCTTCTCTTTCCAAAGCTGCTTTTGCAAGTAGAATAAGTCTTGCGGTCTTTTTTGTTTCTAAACCATTATATTCAGCTTCTTTTATTTTTTCTTCAATCTCTGATATCAATGTCTTGGCACCTACTGCCTGATTTCTGCTGTCTTTGATTATCTCGTTTAGTATTTTGTTGTTGTCATAGTTTTTGTTTTCCATGTTTTGCTGAGCCTGTTCAACAATTAATTTTATTTTTTCGACATTGAATCCATCTCTGATCATCTCTTCAAGCATCTCAATGCTTTCATTAAGATATTCTTCTGACCGTTCCTTTGAAATTTCGTGTATTATCAAAATTATTTCTCTGTTTTCCTGCATACTTGTTACTTTTTCTGCAATTCCGCTTTCCCTGAGTTTCCAGGTCATTACAAAATTAAGTGTGTGTTCTCCCTTTGTCAGATATTCGGGAGATTCTATGTGAACTGCAAAGTCATAGCTTTCCCCTTGAAGTATTTTATCTTTGCTCGGTGGGTCTATTCTGAGATATCTTGAGAAAAATCCTGTAATCTCAACGTTAACATCTTCCATAATTCCATCAAACGGGTTTTCAACAGTTAACATGAACTTCTCTTCTTCGCCTCTCACAAGTTCATAAGTTTCCCGTGTCTGGAAAAGCTTCTCTTTCTCTTCCGTAGTTATTCCTCCCTGGGCGGGTGGAGCTCCTATGGAAGTACCTACTGGTGTTTCCACTACTGTCTGATTTGTTCCAGTGTAATCACCATCAAGGCTTCCGCATTCCGTCACTTCCACGCCATCAGATACAGAGTAACACTGGAAAACTATACTAACAGATTCCGTGATCAGTGTGTTGTTGTATGCATCTTCTATAAGACTACTGTTCTCATCATAACCGAACCCATTTATTGTAAATGTCTTTGAACCAGGAGACATTGAAGCAAGATTTGTAAACGTAGAATTAATGTTGTTGTAGTTAAACCCTGAGTCTGTTATATTTTCAAAATATCTTGAAATATTGCCTGATGAATTTGTGAATCCTGACGGAAGAGTCCAACTGAATGTAACATTGTAAGCTGTTATGTTTGAAGTAGGAGTGGCACTACCCATAAGGTTTCTGATATATGATTTAATCTCAAAATTTCCCGGTGTCAGATACACTGTACTTGGATAACTGCTCACAGACTGATAAAGATAAGGCCCATCCTGATTCGTTACAAGTGTGGCAATTGTATTTCTTTCACTAGTTTCCGATCTCCCCCTGTATTCCTGAACTGTTATATTGACATCTTCCTGTTTTACAACATTACCAAATGTTGCATTGATTGTTATGTTGGTATTGTTTTCAGCTTCAATTGTATATGATTGTATGTTTTTCACATATTCATCATCATAGTAAATTCTGCCTTCATCTAAGTTGTATGATATCCTGAAATCAAGACTACAGTTACTAACAGAATACTCAGGATCACCAGTGTTTGTTATTGTAAGGTTTCCTACATTTTTGTTTTCATTATAACCTGCTGTTGCTGGCAGACTTGTTGTAGAAATCCATGTACAGTCCCATGCCACATTGAGTATGGTGTTTACCGAAACATTAACACTTCCTTCCGTGTCATTCGCCCAGATATTGTAGGTGAAGTTATCCTCGTACATGGCAAAGAAGCTCGCGTTCATGGTTGTGGTCACATTGACATCGGTCAGGTTATTCATCGTGACGTTGTTCCACATGCCTGATGAGTTCTTCCATTGTAAGATCGCGGAATCGAAGTTGCCGTCGACATCCGAGACATTCACTGTCACAGTTATCTCAATGTTCGGGTCCAGATCATCAAGCGTAGAAGGAGAATGAGAAACCAACGGGAAGGATGGGACACTGTTTCCCAACACGGTTCTCGTCTCACTTGAATTTTGGTTTCCTACGGTATCAGTAACAGATAGATTATAAGTATAAACATCGCCCAGAACCAAGCCAGACTGGTTGATCCAGACCTGCCATTTATCATTGTTGTACTTGTGAACATTCGAACGATAGCTGAAGTTGATTTCCGCTGCTGACAACGTTCTGTTGTAGACCATTACTTCGTCAATTGATCCGTTGAAGAACCATGTAAAGTCCTCAGTTCTAGCACCTATAATTAAAGCTTCATTTGATGGAATTATACCTGTAGTAAGATCTTGTGACC
>DAOWAL010000102.1 GCA_030634615.1 Candidatus Aenigmatarchaeota archaeon
ACATTCTTCGACGGTAAAAAAGATCATAATTTCAAACACATGAAAGTGAAAAGATCAGTGGTGAATGATCTGCCGGTCTTCTCGGTAACAGGTGAAAACAAAGAGGAAGAAATAAAATTTAATGTTGTAACATACTCACATTCTTCATGGACATTTAAGAAAAAGTCACGTGGTTTCACACCCAATAAATTAATATACAACGAATATCCGTCAACTGTGACAGACCTTGTAATGACAAACAAAAAGACAGGCAAAAAGATAACATACAAGGAACTCGGTAAAGGTGTTGGCAATGCCGAGCACTCGACTGGAATACTTTTCTGAAGAAATGTAGATATTTTATATTATAAAAATTTATAATAATTGTATATGATTACTGAAAATTCTAACAATAAAATTTTCGATGTAAAATCTGACCCAATTGGTTCCGGGAAATGGTTATGGTGGTTCTGGTTATTTATTATAGACAGTCCAAAAACATCAATAACTCCAAGGCAAGTCGTCATCGCATGGACGGCCAAAAACGTTGTTTGCGCTGAACCAAAAAATAATGAAATATTTTTCACTTCGAACAAAGAAGATAAAAACACTGACGGAGCAGTCGTTGCATGGTATTTCGACGGGAATAAGATGCACCACAACATTGTAATGGAAAAATGCAAAATCGAAATTTTACCAGAAAAAATATCATCTTTATCAAAGACTCCGACATCATTTTACGCGGACAACTCCTCACATAAAATTAGAATAGGCAAAGATTTCATATTCAATGTGAAACCAAAAAGCAAAAACACAGTGTTTACAAAACATTATGAATTGCGTAAATACACCAAAAATATAGGGTTTTCAGAAATGAGGGACAACATGATGGAATTTTCCGGTGAAATAGGGAAAGAAAGCATAACAGGTACAGCATATTTTCAGCGCGTGTTTGCAGATGCCCCTCTTGTACCGTGGAGCTGGGGAATATTTCATTTCAAGAACGGGGCTTTTCTATCATTTCTTAAACGTCATGTAATAAAGGATTTCGGGCATGATATATCGTTTTTCGATGGGAAAAAATTTCACAATTTTCACGATGTAAAAATAATAAACAATGGAAAATCATTACGATCATTTTCGATCAAAGGAAAAAATGATAAAGAAGAGATAAGTTTTACTACAGTTCCTTATGCAAGTTCCAGATGGACTTTCAAAGAAAAAATTGCACATATATTAAATGAAAAATTAGAATACAATGAATATTTATCGACTATAAATGATCTGGTAATAGTCAATAGTGATACTGGAAAAGTCATAACAAGTTCCCGTGATATAGGAAGAGCCACTGGAAATGTGGAATACACAACTGGAATATTGTTCTAGTGGAAACACTCATTTTATAAAATTCATTGATAATTAAAAAAATGGCAGAAGGATATATCACAATTGGAACAAACAGTGCAAAGATTGAGGATATTAAACCTAAATTAATTTTTCTTGAGCTTAGTTATCATATCTCTGTTTCAACAGGAAGAATTGAAATACCACGAGAATGTATTCCACCAATCGATGATGTAGATGAAATTTACAAAAAATTGGAAAAGTCACTAATTGGTCACGATGTGAATATAGAAGTTGTATACGTATAATTATTTTTTGAATTTCATTACAACGAACATATGGTCTTTCTCATACGGGTCTAAAATGACCTTATCAACGATTTCAAAGCGTTCTTTTAGCTTTTTTAGCTCTTGTTTATAGATTTCCTTTGGTTCTCTTACAACGTCTATAGAACGTGCCTTTATGGCTATCATGGCGTATCCGTCAGGTTTTAGAAAACGCTCTGCATTTCTTATCATTATAGGAGACTGGTCATCAGATGCCACATCTTCTATTATAACATCCACTTTTTCAACCCAGTCATATTTTTCAGGCATTCTTGTGTCAGCAAGTATTGGTACTATATTTCCACGCTTTTCTGCAACAGGGTTTAAATCACGCACGCAACGTTCGGATATCTCAAGACCGTATATCACACCGTTTTTACCTATGATATCAGAAATGTATGTTGATGTCTGACCGCTTGCAATACCCAAATAAAGCACCTTTGAGTTCTTTTTTATGGGAAATATCTTAAGACCGTTTCTTATGGCAGCAGCGGGCTTTGAGCGACTTGGATTCCATTCTCTGTATTCAACACCTTTTACAGAGATTGGCTTTTTACAGTATGTTTTGTCTCCTGGAACGAGATTCTTCGTAAAAAGGTGGTTTCTGTTGTCCCACACGCCTGGAAATATTTGTTTCATATACATATTTTAGACATTATATTAAAATCCTTATTTTAGTCAAAAAATAACCTTTATATGTAATTAATATTATATATAATTAATAATGAGATCATATTTCTGTATGTTCTAACGAATGATTTCAAATTAGGTGAAAAAATATATGACTGAAACCAAGGAAACAAATTACGGAGCACAGAGTATCAAGGTAATGGAAGGACTATCCGCTGTACGTAAAAGACCAGGCATGTACATCGGTTCAACCGGTGATCGAGGACTCCACCACCTAGTATACGAAGTGGTGGACAATGGCATAGATGAAGCTATGGTCGGATTCTGTAAAAACATAGATTTAACCATTCACAAAGACAACAGCATAACTGTAGTCGATAATGGTAGAGGTATACCTGTTGACAAACATCCAAAGTTCCCTGATAAATCAGCACTTGAAATAGTTATGACAAAACTCCATGCTGGTGGCAAGTTCGACAGCAAAACATACCAAATATCGGGCGGACTGCACGGTGTCGGTGTTTCTGTTGTAAATGCTCTTTCTGAAAAGCTTCTAGTTGAAGTAAAAAGAGACGGTAAAATTCATTACCAGGAATATGGTAAGGGAAAACCATTAACAAAATTAGAAGTAATAGATGGGAAGTTTCCGTACGAATCAGGAACAAAGATAAGATTCTGGCCAGACCAGGAAATTTTTGAAACAACTGATTTCCATTATGATATTTTAGTTTCACGATTGCGAGAATTAGCATTTCTGAATGCAGGTGTATCAATTTCCATAAAAGACGAAAGAACAGACGAAAGTGAAGATTTCCTTTTTGAAGGAGGAATCATAAGTTTTGTCAAATTCCTGAACGAAAACAAGGATTGCCTTTCAGAAAAACCGATATGCTTTTACAAGAAAAGCGGAACAAGTTCTGTTGAAATAGCACTTCAATACAACACAACATACAGTGAAAACGTTATCACATTCGTAAACAACATAAACACCGAAGAAGGCGGAACCCACCTTATAGGGTTCAAAAATTCTCTAACTAGGGTTCTTAACAAATATGCTAAGGAAAACACCAAGAACAATGAAAAACTTTCAGGTTCTGATGCCAGAGAAGGTCTTACATGTATAATAAGCATAAAGATGATAGATCCACAGTTTGAGGGTCAGACAAAAACAAAGCTCGGTAACCCTGAAATGAAGAATTTGGTTGATTCTGCTGTCTCAGAGGGCTTAGGAACATTCCTTGAAGAGAATCCGACGATGGCGAAAATTATAGTCGAAAAAGCAATGAGCGCGGCCAAAGCGAGAGAAGCTGCACTAAAAGCAAGAGAACTTGTCAGGAGAAAAGACGCATTTGGCATATCATCATTACCAGGTAAACTTGCAGACTGTTCTGAAAGAGATCCGGCAAAAAGCGAATTATACATTGTGGAAGGCGACAGTGCTGGTGGTTCATCAAAACAAGGACGCGACAGGAAGACTCAGGCGATACTCCCTCTTAGAGGTAAGATACTAAACGTAGAAAAGGCAAGGCTTGTTAATGTTCTGAAAAACAATGAAATACAGACGCTGATAACTGCAATAGGAACCGGCGCAGGAGAATTCTTCGATATCGAAAAATTAAGATATCATAAAATCATAATCATGACAGACGCTGATGTTGACGGTGCTCACATCAGAACACTTCTATTAACATTCTTCTACAGATACATGAAACCACTTGTAGAACAAGGTCACATATTCATAGCACAGCCACCTCTTTACAGGCTGAAAAAAGGAAGCAACGCCCATTATGTTTATTCGGACTCTGAAAAAGAGAAAATGCTTGAGGAAATGGACGGAAACGTTTCTATACAGAGGTTCAAGGGTCTTGGTGAAATGAACCCTGACCAATTGTGGTCAACGACCATGAATCCTGAAACAAGAACACTACTAAAAGCAACGCTTGAAGATGCTGTAGAAGCTGACAGAGTATTTACAACCCTTATGGGAGACAAGGTAGAACCTAGAAGGGAGTTCATATACAAACATGCAAAGTTTGTTAAAAATATTGATGTTTAGGTGTCAAAATGACTGAAAAAGAGTTAATGGAAAGTGAAAAGCCACAGGAAAAAAATGTAAAGGACAGGCTAATTGAAGACGAAATGAAAGAGAGTTATTTAGATTATTCAATGTCAGTCAT
>DAOWAL010000109.1 GCA_030634615.1 Candidatus Aenigmatarchaeota archaeon
GATGTCGCGGATGATGTGCTACCTAGTGCCAAAGTTGTTCCATACCCAACACTTGAATTGGCGTTTTCGTTGGTGTCCCATGTTACAATTGCTGTTGAGAAGGTCACAGAACCGCTTGTCACGTTTTCTATCACAGGGTAAGTGGTGTCGACAGTGAAATAAATGTTATTTGAACCCAAGTTACTGCCGCTGTCATTACAGTAAAATATCGCCTGATAAGCTCCGTCGTTCATGGATGTGTTGGTGTAGTTCCAGTATATATTGTCCGTAGATGTCATGGTCTCATTACCAAAACCGTAATTAACCAGACAGGCATCCCCGTTCTCGTCTAGGCTCACATTGAACAGCATCGATTGGGTCGCATACGTTGTATTACTGGGTAAAATTACTGTCACAGTTGGATTCGTAGTATCCTTAGTGTAATAAACTTGGTTGCATCCTTCATGTCCTACCGTATCGTTCATACAAAGCCTGACATTGTTGCCTCCTTCGCTTGATGCAAGTGTTGTTCCATTGGTATTACATGTTGCAAGGGTTACGTTAGCTGCTCCGTTAATTGAATACCAGCATGAGTCGTTGTTTGTTTCAGTGTATGAAAAATTGAGTTCTGGGTCGGAAGCGTATGTTGTGTTTCCTGGGATAATTATGTTGACGACGGGATTCGTAAGGTCAACATTCAACGTCCATATGGCAGACTGTATAGTGGTTGAATTCGTGCAATTAACATACCATTGCCTTACCCCCTCGGATATTGATGCATTGGACTGTATATCGGTGTTTGTAACGTTCAAAACAGTGGTATTTTCACCAACCGCGACAAAATCGCTCGTTGAATTTGTGACGTAAATGACGCAAGAAGCTGTCGCGTTGTCCCCTGTAAAATTAAATGTAAAGGTAATGGTATCGTTGTCTTGGCTCGATAAAGTATCGTTCCCAGGTGAAACCAAACTAACAGAATCTATACCCGCTGCGAATACATATAAAACAGGAAGCAACACGAAAAATAACAATATGGACAATAAATATAACTTCAACTTCATCTTAAGCCCCTCCAATCCATTTATAGATTACTCCATCTATATTAAATAATACATTTTCAATTGCTTAAATATTATCAGAATTAAAAATTTCAACATCTAAAAGTTTACATAACTCATTGTAATCGCTAAAAGCCCTCACCGATAATCCTAAAAACCGCTATACATAGAGCCTGCAAGCCTCGAGAGGGCTTTATTTACCTTCTGAGGAAGCCGAAAAGCTTCCTTTGTTTATGTTCACCTAGCATTTCCTTTGTCGTTGCCCATGAGAATCTGACAAGGCCATCTTTTGGGAATTTTTTGTGTTCTTTTAGATATTCTTTCATCCAGTTAATCGTTAATTCGTCTGACGGATAACCACTTCCTTTGACACCGAATCTCTCTTTAAGATCTTTTACTTCGTTGTCCCTCTCGACCTTTGCCATTATAGATGCCGCGGAGACAACAGGGTATTTGCTGTCTGCCTTGTGTTCGACTATAAGCTCAGTGTTGAGTTTAATCATCTTTTCCATTATGCGTTTGAACTTTGGAAGGTTGGTATCAGGACCGTCTATGTACGCCTTTTCAGAATTGAGGAAGTCAATTATCGTGCTCATCTTCATGGCCTCGACCCTGTTGAGGTTTACACCTTGTCTTTTGTAGCTGTCAATCTTGCAAGGGCCGACTTTCAAAATTACGATATCCTTTGCTATTTTTTCTATCTCTCTGGCAAGTTTCTCTCTTTTTGTGGCCGACAATTCTTTGGAGTCTTTTACACCGAGTTTTTTCAATTTCGGCAAATCTTTTTCGTGTATGGAAACACCTGCTACGACAAGTGGTCCAAGCACAGCTCCCCTGCCTGCCTCGTCAATACCGCAGACTACATCTATCTTTCCTTTTGCCATAAAAACCATCTGAATAATGTTAAATGTATTCTAGGAATTAATATGCAATAACATTTTATGGATATGATACATTATATTCATATAAAAAATATACATTAGGTCGTGTCAAATCCATGGATAACTATAGAAAATTAAAACCACTGAAAAGGTCTTTATCTGGACTGGAAATTGAAGTTAAAACTTTGAACAGTGATGGATACATAATCAATGGTTCTGACACGATAATGAAAGAGTGCAAAAAAATCAACAAAAAAATCACGATCGTGAAGGAATTTTCAAGTGATATGGTTGAGTTGTGTTCTTTTCCTTCTGTAAAAGTTCAAAATACGTTACTAAATGTTCTCAATAATTTACATACAGTTATTGATATTGCCGAAAAAAATGATATGATTATTTACCCGCTTGGACTTTATCCTGGTTCGTTTAAACCAGACATAAGAAAATCTAAATATTATCAGTTTAAATCATCTTACATTCATAACAAGAAGCTCGCAGAGTCTGTGACTACGAGTGCATTTCATTATCATTATACACTTCCAAGGGGTGTTTTTGATCACAAGAAAAAGTTTCTGAAGTTCCAGATGGCTCCGAAAATAAAGCAGACCTTGTTAGACAGTTACAATATGGCGATTGCAATGGATCCTGCTATGATAACGTTTTTTCAGTCATCTCCTCTTTTACATGGAAAATATATGCTAAAGGATTACAGGGCCATTCTTCAGCGTACAGGAAAACATCTTCCCAGTGATGGTATATATACAAAACATCCGACCTTTGGTGGTCTTCCCATTTACAAGTCTACAGTATTTGACTTAATCAATACCATAAACAGGAGGCATAAGAAAGTCAAAGAAATAGTTAAGAAAAACAATATTGATCCTTCAGTTTTAAAATTAAAGAAAGTTCTCGATTATTCGTGGCATGCTGTCAGGATAAACAAGCTTGGTACACTAGAACAAAGGACCATGGACATGAACCATCCGAAATATGTCATTGCTGGTGCTGTTCTTATGAAATATGTTCACAGAAAGATACATCAGGATTTTTTGAGGGTAATCCCTTCAGACATAGGTATAAAAGAGCCTTTTAAACAGGAAGGAAATGTGATACATGTCCCTCCGCATACATATCTTAGGAAGAAGTTACAGCGATTGAGCATATGCGATGGTTTTGAAAACAAGGAAATTCGTAATTACACGAAAAGATTCTTTATGTTCGGTAAAAGGTGTACACATCCTAAATTTTATGACGCCATACGTCCCTTTGAAAACATGATAAATAGAAACAAGTCCGTATCAGATGTAATGCTTAAACGATTGAAAAAATGGGGATATGGAAGAGATGGACAGGTACCAAATGATGTTTGTGCAGAATTGGCTCTTTTAAGTTGCAAACAATTGCATAAAGAAATCGAAAAAACTAAGAAGAGTATTGTTGACCTGATTTAGTTGGTAATAAAAATTTATTCTATTAATAATGCACCTGAACCGGTTGTTCTCATTTTCTTCTCAAGTTCGTCAATTCTTACTTTCAGTTCTTCCAGTGTTGGCATGTCCTCGACTTTGCCCCATTCACGTTTTTCTACAGTGTCAACTTCGCTTTTGACACTTTCAACATCAGAAACAATGTTATTGATATGTTCTTCGTTTCTCATGACTGCCTTTTTAATTTCATTCATTTCGTCATATATATCATCTTTAAAGAGCTTCCCGTCTGATTTAATTCTCTTATCCAAGAATCCTTTTTCAACTTCTTCCTTTGTTACAAACCCGTCCATTTTCTGAAGCGTGCCTTCAAGTTGCTCTCTAAGTTTGTCAATTTCAGAAACATCTGCAAGTGATTTTTTACCCTTCTCTGGTATTGTTGGAAGCTTTATCGGCTTTAGGTTGTTCATCCTTTCAAGTTTTTTACTAAGAGCTTCAACTTTCAGTTCAATTTCTGATAGTTTTTTCTTATCCGCAGAATGATCGGGCAATACTATTTTTGTTTTTGGGTTTTTGACCATTAGAACTCTTTTGAGTTCTTCCATGAATTTTCTGTTTTCATCTATTTCCTTTTTCAA
>DAOWAL010000026.1 GCA_030634615.1 Candidatus Aenigmatarchaeota archaeon
TATTTTTGTTGATTGTTCCATATATATTCCTGTTCATTTCTTTTATTTCGTAAAGAGATTCTATGGTTTCATCTGCTTTTAGGTTCTCAAGCGGTGTGTTTCTGAGAGGTACAAAAAATTCCACGCTCGGTATACATCCACGTTTCATAAGTTCCGATATTCCCTTTCTGGTTGATTCTGTTTTCTCAATACCCGCCAACAGAACAGATGATGTTCTCCATTCGCCTGTTTTCCTTGCCCATTCGTCCATGAGATTATAATAAAATTCTTTCGGAATCTCCCCTTTATAAGGCATAAAAACTTTTCTCAGGTTGTTATCCCACAACTCTAAATTTAGTTGAAGTGATGTTATCCCATCATCACACATTTCGTTAACTAAATCTCTGATCTGACTCTTCGAATCATACGAAGGCATTGTTTCTAAATTTACCCATTTGACACTCTTCATATTCGCTACTTTTATGTATGGTTTTATTTTCGAATAGAACTCTTTGCCAGTAATTCTCCCATTTTCACCTTGAATCAGAGAACCTGTGTTTATTATTAGCCCTATGTTTTCATTACTTGATGATATTTCAAGTGACTCCTTTAACTCTTCAGGTGAAAAAAACGGGACTGAGTATTTAGGAGAGCTACAGAATTTACATCCCTTATCAATATTTTTAAGTTCGCACCCAAAAAGTGTGGTTGCTACTGTGTCACCAAACTCATCCTTTATTATCGATGTAACGGATCTGCCGGTACTCGTCTTTTCTGTGCTCCATTCTTTTTCAGGTTTTATTGAGGATTTGCATGTGTACCCTGTACGTGTATCTACCAGTTTTCCGTCGTATTCTCTGAATTCTATTTGACTGTTATCAGATATGGAAGCCTTTATGTTAGTAATATATTTTCCTGAGAAAACACTCAATGGCAAACCATTACAAACACTCGCTCTATTTGCTGTAGTGATTATGTTTTCGTTTTCTCCAACTAATTTAATTCCATATATTTTAGCCGCTCTTTTTATGTAAAGGTCGCCCACATCACTTAGCATTGAATCTGAGATGAACTGAACCACCCGCATATTTTGACTTCATATTAATACCTCCTAAGTGATTTTCTAAAATCACTAGGGCCAAGACCGGGATTTGAACCCAGACCGGAGGCTCCACAAGCCTCTGTGCTGCCAGTTACACCATCCTGACCATTGTTAAAATTCAGAACTACGAAGTTCTTTCGTGTGCTGAATACGATCTCGATTTCCATAGCTTCTTCTAGACCAAAATTTTTCCGAACTACAGAAGGAATTGATATTCTTCCCTTGGAATCGATTTTGACCTTCCTTCTAATTAACCTTTCATTTTCATCTAAACCAGAAAAAGCGAATTTAGAATCTAGGCTAAACAAATCTTCACCGCATCTACGCGTGATGAACTGAATCGCCTGTTTTCCTCATAGCAATCACTTATAAAATAAAACTATTTAAACCTTTGGTGGGACAAAAACATGGTCTTAATTGTTGACAAACTCGCCGCTTTCGTTTTTGAAGTTATCAGCGTCTTCTTCGTCTATAAAGTCTATCCACTCTATTTGCGGTATTTCTTTTTCATCCATTGAAAGTAATACAGCGTCTAAGATCATGTGTTTTATTTCTTCCGGGTGTGCTTCAAAAAGTGCATCAACATCGAAATCTATAGATAACATTAGCTCTTTTATGACCTTCTTCACATCTTTATCAATAGAGCGTTTTCCTATAGACATATCTAATCACCAGTTATTCTGTTTATTTTACAAGTGAGCTTAAAATACTTTTCGGTCCAGAAAAAACTAAACTAAACATCAAAGACCTTAACTTCCTGAGAAGGAAGTTCTACAATAGCAACTTTTCTGTATTCAGGCAAAGCTGCGTTTACGAAAAGTGTCCCTTTATGTTTTTCATATCCAGCTGCTTCGTGTATATGGCCAAAAACGTGCAGTATTGGACTAACTTTTATAACAGCTGCTCTTAGGTCCAAAAGACCGGCATTACTCCCAAAATAGCTAATATCGAGCATATCGTAAGGCGGGTCATGCGTTACTAAGATTATTTTTTTTGGATCTATTCCCTTTGCCAGTTCTCCTATATGCGAATAATATCCAAAATCCACACCCAAGAAATGATATCCATCATACTCAACCACGTTATTTTTGAGAACAGAAACTTTCTTGTTATTGCTCACAAGTTCATGGTCCCAGTTGCCGCGAATTACAAATGTTCTGAACTTTGTATTGTTAAGGGTTTTTGCCGCGAATTCCTCTGAAAGAAAATCGCCTGCATTTACTATTACATCTACTTTTTCTTTTTCTGCAAGTTTTTCTACGTTTTCAGCAAGTTTTTTGTCCCTGTGGTAATCGGAAACGCACAATATCTTCATAAAAATCATTTATCGTGTTTAAGGTTAAAAAATTAACCCCTATCATACAACTTATTATTTAGAATTATTCTATATTGTTTTATGAATAAAACAAAAACTTTTACAATCCCAACAAAAGCGGGAACAGATGTTATAGATATAACTTCAGAAGTATCAAAGATTGTCTCGGATTCCAAGATAAAATCAGGGATTGCATGTGTTTTTGTTGCCGGTTCAACTGCTTCGATTTCCACAATAGAGTTTGAACCGAATGCTGTAAAGGACCTGAAAAGAGCACTTGATAAAATTGCTCCAGAAAACGGAGATTATGAACATCATAAAACATGGGGCGATGATAACGGGTGTGCTCATGTAAGAGCTTGTTTCATGGGTCCAAGCAGATCGTTTCCATTCGAAGACAAAAAGCTTATTCTAGGTACATGGCAACAAATTGTATTACTAGACTTTGACACAAAGAATAGAGAAAGAAAGATAATAGTTCAGATAGTTGGAAAGTAAATGAACTACTCTAATGTTTCATATAGATTTATTCCGTAGAATCGCTGGATTTTTTTCATTGTCCTGTCATCCATTTTTGATCCGCCTTCTATACGTTTAAGAACTGATGATGATATTCCCATTTTTCTCGCTGCTTCTTCCTGATCGAAATTTTTTGACTGTCTTGCGTTTCGTACTTTGGATGCAAAATCACTCACAAGAACTTTTTCTTCATCTAAATCTCCATAATCTGGTCTTTTTCTTACAAACAGTGTCTTTGGCTGCGCTCTTTCCTCGCCAAGACCAGAGCACATATTACATACTTCAAGCACTACACCATCTATTTCAGATTTTTTAGTACTAGAAACGTGCCTACCACAAACTTCACATTCGCCCATGCTTTTCACCTCAATTATTTACTTATTGACATTTCAGCATCGGATATATCCCAGCTACCAGTTCCTGAGAATGTTATTGTGTTTGTTCCTTCGAAAACATCGTTTTCATCGAATTCTATTGTGTTTTCTCCTGATCTAACAGTTTGTATGCTTAGCTGGTTATTGTTTATCTTTATGTTCAAAACTCCCTGACGATAAGTGCTGTCAATGTTAAATGTTATTTGACCTGCTTTTCCTGATTTTAGAAGATTAATATTTGCTTCAGTCATTTCAAATTCTCTTTCCTTTGTGACACTTCCGCCAGCAATACTTATCTCAAATTCCACATCGTCTATTTCAAAAACATCATTTGATTTGAACGACAGTATGTTGTCGCCTATTTTTATGTAATTACCAATATCAGAATATTCAAATTCTTCTGTAACAAGGTGTTCTGGATTGGATGCAGTGTATATTTCATTTCCATTAAGTTTGACTATAATAACACCGCTCTGGCCCTTTGTTGTATAGAACTTGAGTGTTCCAAGGTTCCATGCTTCAATTTCATTTGGATATACTTTAAATGACATGAACTTCTCAGGACCATATTCACCTACAACTTTGAAATTGCCCAGATCATAGTATGTCGATGCCCAGAAATAAAGTCCGGGACCACCTGCAGATATTTCAAGAACATTCGATTCCTTAACATCTTCAGCATCTATGTAAACATCATAGCTTCTCAGATTAGCAGTTTTTTCAAAGTATGTCTTCTCGTTCCACTTAACAATAAGATTACCGTAAAGGTTGCTTTCATCTATTCCAAAACTTATCTTAACATCACGCAAATTGCTTAGGATGTTTCCGTCGACATTGATCTGGAATTCTTTAGAATCTGCTCCGAAATATCCCTGTGATACTTTAACTGAAGGCATTTCTTTTAATGTGTGCCCCTGAGATTGTCCAAGAGTAAACGAACCGAATCTTGCTGTTCTGGAAATCTGATTTTCAGATAGACCCACTTTTCCAATATCAAAAGAAGCTATTGAATTAGAATTACCCTGAGTACCCGTGTCTGTTGATCCCCAGTTTCCCTCAGACCACTCTGCTAAAGGTGTTCCTATGAGTATCATAGCGCCTATAACAACAAAGGCAACAACCAAAAGAACGACAAATTCGTCCATAATAGATTATTAAGCTGTTGATTTAAATCTTTATTTTTATCCAAAAGATAGATATAGTAGTGGTGTTTGTGAAAATATTGTCAAAGAATCTAAAAGAGCAGACGGTTAAACTTTTAGTCGAAACACCGGAAGACCTTTGGCACATAGAGCATGTGATTTTTCCTGGAAATCTTGTAAGGTCAAAAACCATGAGAAAAACATCGATTAAACGTGGCGGTGAATATGAGTATGGTGAAAAAAAACCAATGGTTTTGACAGTTCAAATTGAAAAGATCGAACTGAGAACTGATTCTGCAACACTTAGAATAACAGGATTAATTGTAGAAGGTCCTGAGAATGTTGAGAAGTCTTACCATTCAATGGAATTTGAAATCGGTTCTGTTTTGACGATCAAAAAAGACAACTGGAAAAAGCATGAACTGGAAAGGCTTGAAAAAGCGAAGGTGAAAAAATCACTGCTTCTCGTGTGTGTTTTAGACAGAGAGGACGCTGATTTTGCAATACTCAGGGAATCAGGAATTGAAATGAAGGCAAGGATAACGAATCACGACAAAGAGAACATGGAAAATTATCACAAAAGAATAATATCATATCTTAATGGAAGCAACTTTGAAATAATTGTGATAGCTGGTCCTGGTTTTGAAAGAGAAAACCTTTCAAGATACATAGAACAGAACGATAAGGCACTGGCCAAGAAAATAATAGTCGAACACTCCAGTGCAAACGGAATAAACGGTATACATGAAGTGATAAAGAAATCCGCAAACAGGATTTTAAAAGAGACAAGAGTATCAAAAGAGTCTAACTACGTAAACGAACTCATGGCAAGAATGAAAAGCGGGGGACTTGCTGTGTACGGACCGAAGCAAACAGAAAACGCTGTTAACATGGGAGCTGTTGAAACCCTTTTCATTTCGCAGGAAAAGATAAATGATTACGAAAAACTCATGGAAGTTCAGGAAAAAATGAGAGGAAGGGTAGTCATAATAGGAAATGACCATGAACTTGGGGAACAATTCCTGTACATAGGTGGCATAGGTGGCTATCTCAGGTTCAAGTTGGATTTTTAAAATTTAGTATGAAAAAACCAATATGGAAACATTCGGAAAAATAATATTTGGTATGACAACTGGTTTAGCTATAACTTACACTGCTTACAAATTATTTGATAATTATCTTGACAGGAAAATAGGAAAAAAACGTGGAAAAGATTACATGTTTCCTTACACTCCTCCTAAAGGTTTTTTTGAAAAATTTTTAACAAGGGGTTATTAGTTTTCGATTCTTACAAATTTCAGATAAATAACAACAGCAAGCAGTGCGAAAACAACTAATCCCAACCAATTCAAAGATGGGAAGTCAGCAGGCATTCCTATAAGAATTTCTATTTCATCGGTATCCGGTGCAAGCGTTGGATTTGCTAATGTCGAGTTCCCTACTATTACGATTGAAAAGTCTTTTGACCGAGGAATAATCCTCACGTATATTATTGTTTCTTCCATTGGGCTCAATGGAACATTTAAGTATTGTGAATTCGTCTCAACAAATTTTGCTAATTCGTTAGTGAGCGTCAGGCCAACTACATCAAAACTGGACTGTATATTTCTCACTTCAACAGCAATTATATCACTTGAACCGATTATTGATGTAAGTGTATCTTTTATCAGGAAGTTGCACAAGTAATGATGATAAACAGTATAGTAAAAATAGTTGTAAGGAGCAGTCGGTGGAAGATACTCTTTCATGTCTGTATCGCTTGCGTTTTCTGCGTAAAGAAGATAACTCACCTCTGTCCTGTCTTCCTGCTCTGTGACATATGTTACTATAGATGAATTGCATTCTCTCGTGTTTGTGCATGTTGTACAATTCCATTCATCTACATTGGTCGGTGGTGATACACCAAGAACATGCTCATAGTGACATACCTTCATATTAAGGTTGTCAAGCACATCTTCAAGTGCGGAAAGGCTAATTACAATTGTCCTGTTCGTTGCGACCTTCCCGCCATTTCTAACTAATCCATTTGTTTGATTATCAGATACGGTAAATGATATGAGTTTTGGTATGTATATGCTGATATTTGTATCCCAAATTGTTTTATCGTCCTCTACATTTCCTGCGTTGTCAGTTGCTTTTGACTTAAACCAGAAACCGTAACCGTCAAGGTCTTCTATTCCTGTCTCTACCTGAGCATTGAATTCGTATGGAGGAGCTTGGTCAGAACATGATGAGAAAAGATTTATCTCGCCAGAGCATTCCACATCGCCGGGAACAAACCCTTCCTTGCAGTATTCGTAGATAATTTGATAGCAGTCTATACCGCTATGACCGTAGTCGTTACCTGACCATGTTAAGTTGAAAAATGTCGCCATTACTACACTCTCTCTTGCAGGTTCATCGATATTTGATATAGGTTTCAAGTGATCTATTCCTATGTCAACATATTCTGTCCCTGAATTGTTCATGCTGTCGTTTGCCCATACAGTTATTGTGTAATTCCCTGACGAAACGGAATTCACGTCAAAAGGCAAAATTGAAGTATAATCAAGACCGGCAAAAACCATTTTTTGCCATGCACCAGTATCAGGTAAATTCTCCCACCTATACATAACAGTGTCAACAATGAGATTATCGGTAACACCAGCTGTAATGTAAAAATCGTCACTGTACCATCTAGGTATCGGATTTGTTATGGCTATCTGCGGAGGTTCTCTGTCTATCATTATGTTATCAACAGAAACCTGAGCATAGTTTCCGACTATATCAACTGCAAAAACATTTATTGAATATATACCATCTGAAACAAGTGAAACATCGAAAGTTGACACATACTCAGAAGTTCCACTTGACATGACTACCCAGTCACCAGTATCCGTGTCATTTTCCCATTGATATCTGACAACTGATATGTCAGACCATGTATCTAGAACTGTGACATTTACAGTGAAATCATTGTTGTAAATATCGTTTTGAGCAGGATCGTTTATGTATATCGAAGGGGGTGTTACGTCAACAATGAATTGATGGACTGTGCTGTCATCTTTGAGCTGCCACCCACCATTTACTACAAAATCGCTCCAAAGCTGGCAATAAGAAACGTTCCACACACCTTCAGGGTCTGTTGCTTGTATAGTGTACTGGAAACTTGCTGAACCTGACCCCCAGTTGTCGAAATAAATTGCACCATTACCGTTTGCCTTTACAATTTCACATTCTGCAAGTATTGAGAATGTCAAAGGTGATGCACTTATTCCACCCAAATCCAACTGTATTGCGTCATCAACAGCATATGAATCACTAGGGTAAGTATAAGAAGTCCAGTCACCTGTTATAGCAGTCGATGTACCCCCTGCTGTACAAGAAGATATGCTATCAGGTGAACATATTCTCTGGTAACCACAATTGTATGATCCAGTCCTTCCGCAAACTGAATTATCCCATATTCTTACATTGCCACTTTCAGGAGCAGGGACATTACAATCCATTATACAACCACCTTCAGTATAACAATTACCGTTGTTGGCATCACATATCCCATTAGTATACAAACATGCTTGACCACATACCCTGCCCTGGCACGCATTTGTTTCTAAATGGAAAACATTGCTTATTTTGGTTGCTTCTGTAAGTCCTGCCGTGTTATCAGAATAATAACATACTCTTTTATCACATGATTGACCAAAAGGACAAGTAACCTCCCCAACTACAGGAGATGTTCCAGGCCCTGTTGTAAATCCTGTTGTTCCGCAGTTGTCAGTACTATCTATTATCTTATAATATGTTGTATCACAGCCAGGTCCTTCCGGGTCAGCGCATGTCAGTGTGAATGAAGTCACATTATTTCCAACTATGTTAGCCTCATTTGGATTTATTGTTGTTGTAGGAGGGGCTCCATATGCCCATTGTCCATTCTCACATTTTACACCAGCTATACTTGGGTGGTTAACACCATTATTACGACAAAGACTCAACCATACACAATCGCTGTCCTGATTACAACATGCATCGTCATTTGGATCTGAACTGCATGCCGAACCTGAACATTCTCTTGTTCTTATGTATTCACCACCGTCATCTCCACAACAGTTGCCGTATGGTTCATCACCGCCCAAGTTCCATTTACCGGAACCTATACATGCCCGACATGTATTGAGGATTGTATCAGGATCGTAATTTGTGGATCCACAAGATTCCCTTCCTGGACATGCATCGTTAGAATCAAAAGCGTAAACTTCCCTGTACACACAATTAGCACCGCCAGGGCATGCACTTTGACTGATGCAGCCTTCACTAAGACCACCACCAGTTCCAGCTGATGTCGTGAAAATATCGTTGGCACAACCTGCACCATTACCATGTGTACAAACACCGGGTGTAGTAACAGTGTTATCATTTCCTATGTTTCCAGTGGCAAGATTTTCAAAATTGCCACAATTGTATGGTTTCGAAGAACATGATTCATCATCTGCGTAATATTCTGTAAGGGAAGTTGTTGTTGTGCACCTGTCTCTATATGATGCCCCAGAGTAACACGTACTTATAAGACATTCTGTGTAATCATGACAAACACCTACTATTGAAGGATTGTCACCACCATCATCATTATCATATGAATCCTTTGTCATACAGTTCTCAGAACTTACAACAGTATGAGTACATGTACAACTTGAAGTTGTCTGACAATAATAATTTCTGTTTTCCAAAATTTCACCAATAGCACTACAATAATTGCCATCAGAACCACAGTTAGCATTAGAAGCACAATTTGCTCCACAAACATTATAAACACAGTATGCTGCACCTTCATCAAAACATTCACAATCGTTCGAGCATCCACGCGGCTGAACTCTACCGGGATTGCCCAAACACCGTGAACCGCAATCGTTATCTGAATCACAATCAGCTAATGTAGAGCATGTCGAAGTACACGAACCACCACTGCATGTATAGGGGTAACAATCAGTTCCCCGTGTACAAGATATACCACCATCATCACATGTAGCTTCATAACGTCCGGATATACATTCATCATCACAATCATTATATACAGACCACGTTGTCGCCTGCAAATGATCCAGCATCTGACAAAAACCAGGTGAACCAACACATTCTGCTAATTTTCTGTATATAGTATGAGGATCATCGTATGCACCAGGCATATTATCAGAGCTACCGCACCAATAATCAGGTGAATCAAAAGCTGAATTACAATCATAATCGTCAGACACGCAGCTACCACTGCTAGGATAATATTCACGCAGCCTATTAGAATCGATACAATAGTCGGTATTTTCAATAGAAAAAGGACTTTCTACACACTCGAAAATGTCGCCAGTATTTTCACATATCTCTTCAACTATTGTACAAACACCGGGATTTTCTCCATCATCACCAGAATCAGTATCATAAGATCTGGAAGAGCAATCATCTGGACCTTCACATGGACCAAGGGCATCGATAATTACTGCTGTGATGACAAATGAAAATAATACTACAATAGATAAAACCAAGAACTGTTTGCTGTTCATTAATTATAATATTAATTGAGTTACTTATTAATTATTTTTCGACTCTGCTTTCTCTCTTTCTTTGACCATTCAACTATTAGTGCATGGAACTCTTTGTAGATTTTAATGTCCTTTGGGATACTGTTTTCAAAATGTTTTCTAAGGGTTTCATAATCTTCTGGTATCCCTACACCAAACGCTTTCACAATTCTTTTTGTGTACGCGTCTATTACAAAAAACGGCCTGTTGCAGGCATATAGGAGAATTGAATCAGCAGTCTCCGGACCAATCCCCTTTGTCTCAAGGAGCACTTCTCTTGTTATGTTTTTTTTGAATTCACTGAAATTTTTAAATCTATGTATTAGTTTTGCCAGGATTTTTAATCGCTCGGCTTTTTGCTTGTAAAAACCCGATGGTCTTATTATCTGCTCAAGCAGTTCTGTCTTTATGTTTAGTGTTTTTTGAGGTGTATCTATTCTGTTTTCCTTCAGATTGTCAAGAGCTTTTTCAACGTTTTTCCAGTTCGTGTTTTGCGTGAGTATTGCACCTGCGCATATTTCCCATTCAATGGGACTGAAATTCCTGGAAGCCGGCCACCATTCCTGGCTGCCTATATTGTTCAGCAATTCTTTGTACAGTGCCATTAGTTCCATGGAAATATTTTAATAAGTTGGAAATAAAACTTATGGCATGAAAGTTGAAGGTATTGGTTTTGATTACGGAAATACGCTTGTATTAGACCCGTTTGAAAGGGTAGTTGAACTCAAAGCGTTTGAATTTGTCAGAATAATGGAAAGGAACAAGTATGAGGTATCGAAAAAGCGATTACTTGACGCATGGAAGAAAATAAACGAAACAATGAATTATAAATTCTGTTCTCATTTTGCACAGGAAGTTCCGCTGATAGAAACTGTTCTCGAAAAAATAGGTGTACATAAAAGGGACCGGTCAAAAATAGCACAACAGCTTCTTGTGGCATACAGAGCAGGCCTTAAGCAGGAACTCAAAAACGACAAGAAAATAGACAAAACAAAGGAAGTTTTAAGTGAACTGAAGAACAAGGGAAAGAGGCTTATTGTAATGTCAAACGAAAGAGTGGACACACTTAAAATGCAGCTTTCATGGACAGGTCTTGACAGATTCTTTGAAAAGGTTGTAACATCAGAAGGACTTGGTCTGGAAAAACCGGATAAAAGAATATTCCGTCATCTAGCAAACACGTTTGGATTATCAGACGAGAATATATTATATGTTGGCGATGACCCAGAAAGGGATATAAAACCATCAAAAGATATGGGAATGAAAGCTGTACTAGTTAAACATTCTTCTGAAATGAGTGTAAAAGGTTGGAGAGATTACGACTTCAAACTTTCAGAAAATCAAAAACCGGATTTTGTAATAAGCGATCTCAAAGAATTGATTAGCATCGTTGAATGATTTATTTCTTCTTGATTGTTGAAAAGAATGCAAAGACTAGAACAAAGAACGGTAATATTTCAAGTCTTCCAAGAAGCATGTCAACCATTAATGTTATTTTCCCGATAGGATTCATTGCAGCGATATCAATGGTTGTGAGTCCAACTGTTCCTTCAGCAGAAGCTGAAACAAAGAATGAATCAATTGGAGCATATCCAAGGAAACTCAGTATTATTGTCGAGAGTATGAGTATTACAATGTATATGAATGAAAACAGCGAAATTATGCTCATCTCTTCAGTGTTCACAACTTTACCACGGAACTTAAACGGTATTATGGCAGATGCAGGATATGAAATCTTTTTACTGACCCAGACCATTGCTTTTCCAAGTATTCCGACACGTACGAGTTTTAATCCACCGGCAGTGGAACCGGCGGCACCGCCTATTACCATGAGTATTATTATCAAAAATTTCGA
>DAOWAL010000106.1 GCA_030634615.1 Candidatus Aenigmatarchaeota archaeon
CAACTGTTGGCCCCACGTTATTTTGACCGTCTGTTAACAGTATAACAACTTTTGGTCTGACAGGATCATTAAGCAAGTTTACCGACGTTATTATAGCTGAACCAATAGCAGTACCACCAGCAAGCTCAATCGAAATGTTTTCTATCGCTCTTTTCACATTCAACATGTCGTCTGTAGGAATTTGCTTCATGAAACTAACACCGGCAAATGAGACCACCCCAATGTTGGTGTTCATTTCAAGCGAATCAACGAAAAATTTTGCAGCACTTTTTGCCGATTCTAATCTATTTGGCTGATAATCAGAGGCCAGCATACTACCAGACGCGTCTATTGCGAGCATAAAATCGGATTCGCTTGTTTCGGTTTCATACCATAAAGCAACGCCCGAAACAGAAAGTATTATTAGAAAAACCGTAACCAAACGAAGTGTTAGTAGGGTGTAATTTTTAGACAACAGTCTCTGGCCGGTTATTTTTTCTATTGCCCTGAAATTTGCAAACTTCAGAGCCTTTCGTGTGGAAAACTTCATGCTTATGAAATGGCCAAGTACTAAGAGCGGTATTGCAGCAATGAACCACAAGTAAAACGGATTTGCAAATACTATCTCCATGTACGCGATCTCCTCATTATAAAGTATTCTATGAGCGGCTTCATAAATGATTTCTCTGTTGTTAATTTTACAAGATCTGCATTACATTTCATAAATGTTTTTCTTATCGCAGCTGTCTCATTTTTTGCAGCTTTGCCGTATTCCTCGCTTATTTTTTTTGGATTAATAAGAAGTGATGCATCAGTATAAGGATCCTGCAAAACAAACTGTCCGAGGTCTTCACTTGGTAAATATTCATCACGCGGGTCTCTTACCATGACGCCAATTACATCAAACTTTACAGAAGCCAATTTTAATGCACGCTCCCATCCTTTCTTAAGACCGATGAAATCTGAAATTATTATCATAAGACCCTTTTTTTTGCTGATACTCATTGTAAATTCCAATATCTTCTGAAGATCGAAATCACCACCATAAAATTCTGGTTTAACCAAATAATTCATAATAATCTGGAAATGTTTTTTACCGACAGAGAGTGGGACAACCTTTACCGGTTTATCCGTAAACATTGTAAGACCTGCTCTGTCGCCTGCTTCTGTAATCATAAAAGCAAAAGTTGCTGCAACTTCTGCAGCATACTCCATTTTCAGTTTTTCTGTTGAACCGAATATCATGGACGAGGAAGTATCAAGTAATATGTAGACATCAAGTTCCCTTTCCTCTTTAAACATTTTGATTAGAAGTTTCATTGCCCGGGCACTTGTTTTCCAGTCGATCATACTGGAATCGTCGCCTAATGTATAATCCCTGAAATCCTCGAATTCAAGCCCTCTTCCTCTGAAAACACTTCTGTAATTGCTTATCATCTGGGTATCTACAAGCATTTTTAATATTATTTCAAGTTTCTTGTGCAGAGAAACAACATCAATCCTCATCTTCTTCGCTTTGAGCATATAGATTATATTTAGACACAATTAGTTAAACGTTTTGGGTAAAAGGTGGTCCAACGAGATATTAGTGCAATGAGCAGATTTGCGTCTGTTTTCGATTAAACGTTTTGGATAAAAGGTTTATTGTATTGGTACTTTTCCAAGAACTTCTTTTATGACATCGTCTGTTTTTATTCCTTCTGCAAGACCCTCATAATTTAGAATTATTCTGTGACGCAAAACCGAGTATGCAACTTCTTTAACAAAATCAGGTATTACAAAATTCTTACCATGCAGAAATGCTCTTGCTTTTGATGCTATGAATAGACCAATAGAAGCCCTTGGAGAAGCGCCCCATTCAATGTATTTACCAAGCTTTATTTTGTATTTCTTTGGATTTCTTGTGGCATCAACTATGTTAACACAGTATTGCTCAACTTTTTTGCTCATGTATATTTTTTTAACATCAGACTGCATTTTTACAATTTCTTCTGGTTTTATTACTGTTTTTAGATTGAAATCAGAAAATTTGTAAAGATTTATGTTCTTTTTCAATATATCCATCTCTTCTTTACTTTCAGGGTATCCCATGAAAAGTTTCAAAAGGAACCTGTCAAGTTGGGCTTCAGGAAGTGAATATGTACCAGCAGATTCTATAGGGTTCATTGTTGCCATCACGAAAAAAGGTTCATCAAGTTTGTATGTATTTTTTCCTATTGTTACTTGCTTTTCACCCATTGCTTCAAGAAGAGATGACTGTGTTTTCGGTGGTGACCTGTTTATTTCGTCTGCTAAAATAAAATTAGCAAAAACAGGACCCTTTATTACATAAAATCCCTTTTCTTCATGATATGCTGTTATTCCTGTAACATCTGTTGGAAGTAAATCCACTGTAAATTGTATTCTGCTAAAGGTACATCCTGTGGACATCGAAAGTGAACGTATGAGAAGAGTTTTTGCTATACCAGGCACACCCTCGATTAGAACATGACCATTGCACAAAAGTCCTGTTAAAAGACCATCTACTACTTCGTGTTGACCAACAACGGCTTTACCTATTTCTTTTTTAATTATGGCAAGTTTTTCACTATAACTCTTAACATCACTTTCTTCTATACCATCAATCTTTTCCATAATAGAATATTAGTCAAGACCAATATAAATTTGAACCGTGGGACTGTTTACTGATTCTTTATTTAATTATTAGTTGACAATAATTATATAGAGGGCAATTAATGAAAGAGAATGCCTCAATTTGGGTAGTTTTGTTAGTATTAGTTAGCTTTATTGCTCTTGCTGTAAATCCGCTCTCTTTTACAGGTTTTTTTGTTTCAGTTGAATCTGGTGAAATGAACCTGACTTTATGGGATAATACACACGCTAAAGGCGGATCATTCAATGTTTATGCATCAGGAAGCCCGCAGGGCAGCGGACCAAGTGCGACAACACTTGCAAGATTTTTTACAAATTACACAAACACAAGCTCTGGTAATTCCATAAACGGTTCAAATATTGAATGCAACATAAGTATCAACCTTTCAAGTGGGTGGACAACACCAGTTAATACGTGGTTTAACGATACATCACTGCTTTATGTCTACAATTACACATTCGATTCGAGAAGTAATTATTCATGGAACGTGACTTGTTTTGGCACGCCACAAGGATACGGCACACTTGGAACACTTGATAACATAACAATAACAAACACACCGGCAGGAATATACGTACCACTTGTTGATAAAGTGTGTTATGAAGACACTACATGTAATCACACTTTTGCAACAGACTGTTATGACATCGACGATATTGATGAAAACAATCTGACATATGGTTTTAAGTCGGGAACTGATTTCCCCGGATTTACTATGAACTCAGCAGATGGAAATATCACAATAGACATAACACAAGATTCTGGTTGCGGTGAATTTTCAGTAACTTTGATAGATAAGGATTCAACAGGGTGGGGAGCAACAGCGGATAAAAAATTCATTGTAAATGCTGTAAACGATGCACCAGTTTTTGGTAGCATAACAACATCTGCATATGAAAACACGACACATTACCAAGACATTGGTGCAACAGACCAAGACAACCCAAGTGGTCCATTCTTTTTCAACCTGACAATTATTTCATGCTACAGAACGTTTAACACAGATCATTCCAATACCACAGACTGCTACAACCTGTTTTCATTCAACACAACAAGTGGAGAGATAAACACAACAAGAACATTTGTAAACTCAGATGTCGGAGAGTACACGATAAACTTCACTGTTACAGATACTGGTAATAATCTGACGGGCACATCAACACCACCATACACTTGGCTAACAAATAAGACGACATCATCGCTTCTTAATTTCACGGTTTCAGATATCAATAATCGTCCAACAATACAATCAGTTCCGAGTCAAGCATGGGTACAAAATGAGAGCAGAGAACTTGTAATAAACGTAACAGACGTAGATAACGGAACATTTATTTTCAATATCACAACACTGTACAGAAATCTTTCTGTCTTTACATACAACTCAACACTTTTCCCGATATATTCAAATGAAACTGTACACACTGGAAACGGGACAAGTTTAGGAAATGCAACAATCAACATCACATCAGTTGGAAATTATCAAGTCGGTAATTACACATTAAATATATCTGTTTACGACGGCAGAGAAAATG
>DAOWAL010000113.1 GCA_030634615.1 Candidatus Aenigmatarchaeota archaeon
AGATGGCCATCACGCCTGGCCAGTTTGCTGTTTTTTATAATGATGACGAGGTAATAGGTGGTGGTATGATTTTGTATTCCGTTACAGTGACGTTATAAAGAGTCGCCTTTTTAAACTAATTAGTATTATTTAAAGTTACATAAAGCAGGGAATTGTATTATTCCTTTGATTTTCTTGAAGATCAGTCACAACGGAACAGTCGTGACAGACTTGGCTCTCCTTCCACCTCCAATTCATTAACAGGTTGCGGTAGTGATTAAAATTGTGGCTACTCCAGATCTGACTTAGCGAGTTTTCTTGAAGGTTGCCGATAACGTCTCTAGGTGACCAATCGTGACAGCAAAGGATTACCCGACCGTCCCACAATACATTAAGCGAATGGAAAGGATCATGGCAAGGAGGTATAAAGCCACGCAACAAAATCGTTAATTTCTTCCTGAAATTATTCGATTCAGTTAATCTTATTTGATCGAAATTCTCGACTGAACCAGCCCTGTTTGTTGTTAAACAAAAGCGTACATCTGCACCAAGCGCTTTCCAGAATCTTTTAAAAGAATCTTCTTCGCTTCTGTTTTGGGGAAGGCGTAGAAACCGAACCGAAATATGAGCATTGTTGCGGCGTTGCAGTAATAAACGGGCGTTATGCGTAACAGCTTGAAAATCCAGCCCTGGTCTGATCTTTTTATAAGTTTCCTCGGTGTAGGCATCAATACTGATATCTATAAAATCAACACCTGCCCTAATAATTTCGTCAATCCTTTTCACTGTCAGCATGGAGCCATTCGTAACAATTGCAATACTTGTGCGTGGTCCAAGCAGTTCTCTAGCCTTTTGTACCCTGAAAGCAAGGTCACGGTCTAAAAAGGGCTCATTTTGAAGCATGAAAGTCAAATTAAGAGTAGAGCCTGACCGTTCTAGTTCTTTTAAAATTTTAGTATATAGCTCATCTTCCATTACTTGCATTGATCCTTTGCCACTTGACTTCCCGTAAGGGCACATTAAACAATCGGCATTACAGCCGTTAATTGTCTGTATCTGCACCCGCAACGGGCCCTTTATTTTTTTTCTGCAATGAGGAAAATGATATGCAGAAAGGGCTTTCAGGAAATGGGCTCTGAAGAGCCATTGAAATGTTGTCTGAGCATTTAGGATTTTTTGCAAATCAACCTTTTTATGTTTTGTTTACTTAATAATTTAAAAATCTTAATTAACTTCACACCGTGCAGCTTTCCTTAAATGTTTCAGCCTATCCTGTTTTACAATGGCATTAGAATGCCAAATCTTAAATAAATCGAAAAAAGTACCGGAATCTACTACTCGTGCATTCAGCTTTTGCTTAAATCTTATTGCGGGGACATAAAATCGATTGCTGATACTATAAACTATTCTTCTTTCTAATCTTGTTAGTTCTTTATACAATTGGTAACGCAGATGTGCGGCAAGCTCTTTTCCTCTGTAGTCCATTTTCGTATAGGCGTCGAAAGTATAGGCTTCATCTTCTTCTAAGGTAAATCTGTAACCTTCGTAATGGCATTCATTTAAATCGCACCACGTAAAAGAAACTATTTCACCATGGTATTTTGCGCCCAGACAAATATTTCCTTTTTTTAGCCTGGATAAAAGCTCCTTTTCATTCACCTTTCTGACAGGTATCGAGGCAATTTCAACCATATCACTATGACCTAAAAAACAAATGTCGTATTCTTTGAATACTTTTTCATGATAGAGTGGAATTTGTTGAGATATGTTTTCAACAAAAACATAAAAAGGTTGTATTCTAACTCCCATTTTAGACATAACATCAAGGAGAATACTTACTGTAGGATTGTACTTTATTTTCAGTGCTATATGTTTTAAATAACTCATAATACTATGTTGTGAATTTCCGCCTTGCACCTCAAAGGTGTCTGATAGGTTCCATTAAGTTTATGCCTTGCGACACAAGATTACAGAATATTTTTTGCACAAATCCCACAGAAAGTTACGGCCCTGATTTATTCCCTCTAAAAGCCCTTTTTTTTCAAGAGAGTACACGACGAACCTTGGCAAATGAATGTTGGTTTTGAAATGATCGACGATCTGAAATCCTGCCAATTTACATGTTTGAATAACTCTTGAGGACAAGTATCCTTTGAATGGTACATGGAAACCCAAATAGGATTGTATTTTTGTTGCCGGAAAGCTGAAACATAAAAGATTTTCTACAACCAGTAGAAGTATTCCGCCGGATTTCAGGACACGGTTGTACTCAGCTAGAGCCATCTCAGGATGGTCGCAATGATCTATAGTGGAAATATCCCATATAAGGTGGAAATTATCAGAGTGAAAGGGTATGGATTCAATACTTCCCTGCGCCAAGGATATGCTTTCCCCATATTTTAATTTTGATAATCTGCAGATCTCGCCCGAAATATCTAGACCGAATTTACTCCCCGGTGCGTCTAGAAAATAACGCTCATCCTTCTTCGCTTCATTCCATAGATCTGTTTTTAAGATTCGAATGTTTTCTTTGTCGTGCAATAATGAGAATGTTAAAGAGGTAAGCCACAGTAGGTTCCTTTCTCGAATACGATAATACAGTTCCAGGTTGGACCTATTGTATTGTTTCTTTTCACTCCACTGGTCCCATAAAATTTTTGCTTTATCTGGTCCTCTCTGTATTGTCTTCGAAATTTCTTGGTTTGAGGCTGTCATAGATAACGATTCCGATTAATAGAAACAGTTAAAACTAGATTTTGTAATAAAATTCTGTAGGTTGGGTTTGTCGAATAACAAAACGATTCGAAACTTATCAATCGGGAGTGTTTCTTTATAATATTGAGACCAGTCGCTATTCATTTTTTTCCAAGCGTGCATCTACCATCATTCTTGCAATATCTTTGCAAGTATATTTTGCTCTCCATCCCAACCTATTGTTTGCTTTGCCTGGATTGGCACGGCTGATGGTCAGTTCCTCCGGTCTGTAGAGGTTTTTGTCAATCACCACATGCTGTTGCCATTTAAGTCCGAGATAGGAAAAAACCATATCTAAAAAGTCCTCTAATTTATGGGTGACACCTGTTGCAACAATATAGTCATCAGGTTGATCCTGCTGCATGATCTGCCACATCGCCTCAACATATTCCGGTGCCCATCCCCAGTCCCTTTGTATATCAATATTACCTATATACAGTTTTTCTCTGCTGCCAGCATAAATCCTGCAGCATGCAGCAACTATTTTCTGCGTCACGAACCGTTCTGGACGCAGAGGTGACTCATGGTTAAAAAGAATACCGGAACAGGCAAAGATGTTATATGACTGCCGGTAGTTGTCCACCTCCCAAAAAGCTGCTGCCTTAGCTACAGCATAAGGACTTCTTGGCCGGAAAGAAGTTGATTCATCAGCCGACTCTGCATCTGTGTTGCCAAAACATTCACTTGAGCAGGCATTGTAAAATTTTATTTGACGATTAGACAACCTCAATGCTTCCAGAATATTTAATGTTCCCATGGCAATGCTCTCCATGGTTTCCACCGGTTGCTGAAAAGACAACCCCACTGAACTCTGACCTGATAGATTGTAGATTTCATCAGGTTGGGTATCATTCAACACACTAAAAACGCTTCTGAAATCATTTATAGCCAGTGAGTAGAGCTTGACCTGGCCCCTGATGTTCAATAGTTGAAGATTGTGAAAACTATTCAACTGGGCGTCACGTGAGGTGCCATATACCTCATAATTATTGGCAAGAAGAAATTTTG
>DAOWAL010000140.1 GCA_030634615.1 Candidatus Aenigmatarchaeota archaeon
ATATTCAGTATGTAAATATACCAAAAGGTATCAAACCAAGGTTTGCACTTGGGTACTTACTTTTACCAATGATAGTTATTTTGGAAAAACTCAAGTTCATTGAAAAACAGAATCTTGATCTTCTAATAAAAAACCTAATTGATACAAGAGAAGAAATAGGTATACAGAGCCCTTATAAAAACAATTCCGCAAAAAAAATAGCAGCAGAACTTGTTGATACAATTCCAATTGTTCAGGGATTTGGTGCATATGAACCAATAGCTTATCGTGCAATAACTCAATTCAATGAAAATTCAAAGATACCAAGCTTTTCTGAAAATTACCCTGAACTCAATCATAACTCAATACTTGGATGGTGGGGTGCCGGATCCATTGGAAAATATATGACAGTACTAATAATAAGAGATGATAACGAAACAGAGAGCATAAGAAAAAGAATAGAATTTACAAAAAAAGTCATGGAAAAAACCTCAAAATTGTTAATAGAGATATGGTCAGAATATCCATATGGCCTTTCAAGGGCACTTTCAACAATGTATGTTTTGGATTTCATCAGCGTGTATCTTGGAATTCTCAGAAACAAAGATCCTGGTGATGACAGCATCATATCAAAGATGAAAACTATTTTAAGCGGGCAATAATAATATTTATAACATTCAATCATGAAGTGTTATTATGAAATTGATTTTTGTTACGGGTTTGGCTGGCATGGACAGGAAAACAATAATAGATCTTGCAATACAGCGATCGGGCAGGAATCAGAAGTTTGTTATATCAGATTTTGCTGAGCTTGGTGACATTTCATCCGAGTTGAAAGAAATAACAAGTTCAGAAGATACCAGAGGCCTTCTTTCAAAATTCTATTCGGAAGTTGAAAAGATTGTTGTAAGTGGAATAAGAGAACACAGGGAAAATCTAATAGTCAGCGGTTTTTTGACACTTGACACACCACATGGTTATATGGTGTCAATACCCGGAGACTTCTTTGAAACATTTAAACCTGATAATATAGTTATACTTGAAAAGAAAACAGACGACAAAAAAACAATAGAACAGCAAAACATAAACAGACACTATGCAGCAAGGTATTCGGCTGAATGTAATTCTTTTCTCAATATAATAAAATTTGATGAAAACAGGCTTATGGGTGCTGTTGAAAAATTAAGTGAAGTGATTAAACATTAGGAGAATTAAGTGATTTTTATGCTTTTACCATATCAGGAAGTGCTTATTTGGGGTCTTATAATATCATTTGTACTTAGTGTGGTCTATAGGATTTTTACAAATCCAAAAGAAATGAAACAGATTAAAAAAGATATGAAATTTTACAAAGAAAAATCAAAGGAAGCTCAGAAAAAGAAAGACATTAAAAAAGTAAACGAGTACAATAGCGATATGATGAAGCTTTCCCAGAAGCAGATGTCAAAGACAATGAAACCCATGTTCATAAGCATGGCAGTTGTATTGCTTTTACTTGGGTACATAAACAACACATATAATGGTGTGCTTGTTGAACTTGACCAGGATGACGCGACAATGTACGGTACGTTTGCTTACATGGGTTTTAGTCATGATCTTAAAGCAGAGAAAGTAGATGATGTTGTTACAGTCACTGTTGATACAAATGATAACAACGACTTTTCAGACGAAGAATCATATGTAAATGGTGATATTGCATCAATAGAAGACAGTTATTGGATTGTTATTCCGGGAGAAGCAGCCGATGAAAACGGTGTTATGAAAGCAAATGTAAAAATGGATTTAGCTGTAAAACTTCCATTTGTTATGCCATTTGTTGGCTGGACAAGTCTTAACTGGTTGTTCTGGTATGTGCTTTGTACACTGCCTGCAACATTTGTTTTCAGAAGATTCCTTGGCGTGGAATAAAATTATTGGGAAGGAGTATATACCAACAGTCCCGGGACCCATGTTTTTATCATAACATACATTACAATAGCGTCAATTGAAAGCAATATACCGATTATCAGTATCCCGAAAATTATCGTGAAATCCAGTTTTGGCATATTACATGAAAAAGTAACACCGTAGTCGCATGCTAACTTTGTTTTTATCATGGAATCGAATGTGAAGAATATGAAAATACACGAGATGAAAATTATTAACATGCTAAGAAATATGATGAGTTTCATTGCTTTTCCCTCTTTTTAATAATTCTTTTCTCTCGTATATAAGGGTAGCGAGAGATGTGTCTGCAGGAAATGCATGTGACAATGACTGCCTGTTTTTCTGCATTTGTTCTTACGCGACAATTTATTCCCGGTTTTAGATATGACATGCATTTTGGACATCTTTTCATTTTCCTTTCTTTTGAAAGCCTTACGTTGTACCTCATGCCTATTTTCGATGCTAGTTCAATGTATCTTTTTGACCTTTCAGGGTGCTTTGCAAACTCCTTTTCAGCTTCGGTAAAAAGTATACCTATTCTTTCATTTGCTATTTTTTTGTTTACACCCTGCTTATCACTTTTCGTTGCCATGAAAATAGATTGTTATTCAGAATAAAAATATACTTGCAGCTAGGACTGTAAAAATGAAAATAAATAAGTTGGTGGACTTATCC
>DAOWAL010000067.1 GCA_030634615.1 Candidatus Aenigmatarchaeota archaeon
ACTAAAACAAACAAAAGAATTTTTAATTAGAAATGGGATGAAAGGAAATGTATATAAAATGTTGAGGAAATATCCCAATGGAAAAGAAAGAATTATGTACAGATTACAGTTCAACGGTCACGAAAATTTAATAAGCTTTCGAGACATAATTGGTTTTATAAATCCAAAACATGAAAAAAAGTTTAAAAAATACATAAAATGCCGATGTGGCTCAGGGGTTAGAGCGCCACATATTTAGGCGAAGCTCATAAACGTGTCTTTATGAGATTTGAGAAAACGTTTGTTTTCTATGATAAAGGTTGAGATACGTGGAAGTCGCGGGTTCAAATCCCGCCATCGGCATTTTATTTTCATTAAGTGGGTGTGATCTAATGGCGAAAAAGAAAACTACGAAGAAAAAAGAGAAAATTGAAAAGAAAGATACAGTCAAACCAGAATCACTCAAGGACAAAGTAAAGAACATCGAAACTGATAACGTAAAGAAAATGGCAAGAATTGATGACAACAAAAGAAGGGAAATTGTACTTGATCAAGAAAAGGGAAAGCGAATTTCTCTACCATACGTAATTCTAATAGTTGTTGTTATCGGTATCATAGGCGCAATTATACTTGCATCAACTATACCAGTCATGAATGCTGCAACAATAAAAGAAGGTGATGTCGTACAAATGCAATACACCGGAACACTTGAAGACGGAACAGTATTCGATTCAGGTGAATTCACTTTCACAGTCGGTGCAGGAGAAGCAATAGATGGTGTAGATGAAGCAGTTACTGGTATGCACGAAGGTGAAAACAAATACGTTACACTAGAACCGGAAAAGGCATACGGATATCATGATGAAAACATGGTTCTTGAGGTTCCCAGAATTCAGGAAATTAACAAAATAGAAACCACAACATCTGATATATTTGAAGAAAGCTTTGGTGTCCCACCAGTTGTCGGAGAACTATACAAAGTTGACGGTATGGAATGGTCACTTAAAGTTGTGGGAATAACAAACGAAACTGTATCTCTTGAGCATATGGTAGAAAGCGGCAAAACAATAGACATGACAGACGGTGTTGGAATAGTTTACGGAACATCAGTTGTCACAGTGGAAGGTGATACAATAATGGTATTATCAACACCAATTGTTGGAAGCACAGTATCAATTTACGGTGTAGGACAAGGTGAGATAACAGGAATGAGCCAAACAGACATGACAATGGACTTCAATCATAAATTTGCCGGTAAAACATTGAATTTCGATATAACCATATTAAGTTTCATTTCCTCTTAGAAATTATGATGGTTCCGGATGAACCACAACATTGGAAATGAAATCTATTTTCTTTTTTATTTCATTTTCAACTTTTGTTGTTATATCGTGCACTTCTGAAAATTTCATTTTTTTGTCGACATTGATGTGCATGCTCACAAACGCGTAAGGTCCTGAGTAATGAACCTTTATTTCATGAACGCCTTTTATACCCTTTACATCAGACGTAATTTTCTTTATTTTTGAAAGTACTTCTTTTGACGGGGATTCTCCCATTAAAGAACGTATATTCTTCTTACCAATTTCAATACCAATTTTTATTATCCATACTGCAACTACAATACCTGCAATCGGATCAAGTATGGCGAAACCTAAGTTAGCACCAATAATACCTATCAGAACTGCTATAGATGAAAGATAGTCTGATTTATGATGAGCCGCATCAGAGGCAAGTGCAACTGAATTAGTCTCATCGGCTATTTTAAAAACATAACCAGACATCCAGTATTTGAAAAATATTGAAAAAAGAATAACCACAGCCGTGATAATATTAGGTGTATGAGTAACACCGTTTATAATAGAATTTATCGATTCTTCTATTATTTCAAAACTAATTATCCCAAGTATCATTGCAACAAACAAACCAGCTATGGGTTCGGCATCACCATGGCCATATGGATGAAGTTTATCGGGCTGTTTTTTCCCAACCCTAAGACCTATCCAAACAACAACACTTGTTAATGTATCGGAAATGCTATGCATAGAATCTGCAATAACTGCCAAAGAATTTCCAAAAATACCTGCGATAAGTTGTAACAGACCTATGAACAAATTTCCAAAAATACCTACTAATACACCTTTTTTAGCCTTCTTGTATCTTTCAGAAAGGTTCATAGATTAAATATCCCTTAGCAGGAATAAATTACTTCTTGAACCGGCCGACTTTTTTTATCATGTCCATGTGCGTGAGAAACAGTGACCTGCAACAGTATCTTTCAATACTCAGTGAGTCAAGTACTTTCTTTGCGTCAGTTCCCTTTTTCACTTGATTTACATACTTTTCATACAAGTGACCAACAGGGGTTCCGCATGTCATACATCTTATTGGTATTATCATATTTACACCATGATTTAGGATTATAATTAATGGCACAAAAGCCTTTATAAGCTTAACATAAATTCTTTTTCAAATATTTTTTAACCATTATTCTGGTTTCTTCAGAAACCGTTGCTATTTCACGAATTCCATTTTTTTTCAAGTTTATATTCAGTAATCCCATTTAAGCACCCTTTAGAGGAGATAAAATATTGATTCCGTTATTTAAATAATTTATTACGTGATGTACATAAAATACTAGTTACAAGGGGCCGTGGTGTAGTTTGGTAGCATTCAAGCATGGGGTGCTTGCGACCGGAGTTCAAATCTTCGCGGTCCCATTTAACTTTTTATCCCAAATAGATGACACATAGAATTTATATTTATACATATTAATGATGGATATTAGTGGACATATGAAAAAGAAGAATTTTATTGAAGTATATTCCATCATGTTTGTAAACCTCACCAAAGATGAAATGCCAGAAAAGTCACTGGGGTATTTCGCACACGAATCGTATCTAAAACCCTATAAATTGACAAAGGCATTGGAAATGAAAGACAAAACCTGTAAATTGATAGGAAAATACACTTACACGTACAAAGATCACCTAACAATAACAGATGCATGTAAAGAATGGAGAAACAATCCATCTTTTTGGCTTTTGAATGAAATGATAGAAAAGAGAACAGGATTAAAAAATCTTCACGAAGTTTAGAATCAGTGGGATTTTCTCCATTCTTCGGCTTTCTCAGGATTCTCGACAGCTTCTTTGAACTTTGCAAGTCCTTCTTTTATCTGATCGACATCTATTCCGGAATATGCAAGCCTTATGTAATGTTCACATTCACTATCACACCGTATACCAAAGTGCTCACGTGTACAGAAGGAGACACCGGTTGTTTCGAGCATAAATTTTCTGAACTCTTCGACTTTATCAAAACCAAGTTTTTTCATTGCACCTGTAAAATTTGGAAACAGATAGAAAGTCGAATTTGGTCTTGAAACCTTTACGCCTTCTATGCTGTTCAGTATTTCACATGTAACATCTCTTCTCTCTTTAAGGATATCAATTATTCTTTTTGTTTCAGATTCTGAATTGCTAAGAGCTTCGAGTGCACCCCACTGAATGAAATGATTTGAGCAGGATTCATCATTTACATTTAGCCTTGTTATTTCTTCTATCATATCTACCGGACCAATTGCTGCACCGAGTCTCCAGCCAGTCATTGCAAATTTTTTGGAAAATGTATAAAGTATGATTGTCCTTTCAAACATTTCAGGGAATGACGCTATGCTTTTTTGATCTTCACCATATGTTATGTCAAAATACGCTTCATCACTAAGTACCAAAAGGTCATGTTTAACGCAAAGTTCGGCAAGCTGTCTCATTTCCTCTTCACCTGCCTCAGCACTCATCGGATTCTGATAATTGTTGAAAATCAAAAGCTTTGTTTTTGGTGTTATTGAATTTTTAATTCCTTCAATATCAAGTTCAAAACCACTATCGGTTGCCTTGAAACCATACGGCTTTACAACACCGTTATGAAAATTAATCTGTGATTCGTATATCGGATACCCCGGGTTCGGATAAAGAACCTCGTCACCGGGATTCATAAACGCCATTATGAATTTTGATATAACGGGTTTTCCTCCGGGCTGAATAGAAATATTTTCTTTTGTCAATTTTAAATTTCTTGATTTACCGATATCCTTTGCAAGCTCCTCCCTCAGTTCTGGTATACCAGGGGTTGGACAATAACCAGTTTTTCCTTCGTCCATTGCTTTTTTTGTTGCTTCAATAATAGATTCAGGTGTCTTTATGTTCATATCCCCTAAATGAAAAGGATAAATCTTCTTACCACTCAAAGCAATATCTTTGGCTTGCGCAGAAACAGCAAATGCAGTTTCAGTTCCAAGATTTTTCATTCTGTCTGCTACTCTCATGTATTCACTTCTTCATTTCTAATACTTGTTCAGCTGCTTTGATTATGTCTGTACTCTTAAGATTAAACTCAACCATAAGCTCTTCTGGTTCACCTGATTCACCAAACCTGTCTCTTACACCAACAAGTTTTATTGGAACTGGACAGTTTTCAACAACAACCTCGGCAACAGCAGAACCCATTCCACCTGCTACCTGATGCTCTTCGGCTGTAACTATTGCTCCGGTTTCTTTTGCAGCTTTGATTATTGTTTCTTTGTCAATGGGTTTTACCGTGTGCATGTTTATTACTCGTACACTAATTCCTTTTTTATCAAGTTCTTTTGCAGCGATTATAGCTTCGTACACCATTGGACCGCATGCTATTATAGAAATATCATCACCAAACACGTAAGTTTCAGCTCTACCTACTTTAAATGGAGTTTTTTCAGTTGTTACAACAGGAACCTTTTCCCTGCCAAACCTGAGCATAAACGGTCCGTCAGTTGCAGCCGCTGCAAGTGTTGCCTTCTTAGTCTCCTCGCTGTCAGCTGGAACAATTACTGTCATGTTTGGAAGAACCCTTGTAAGAGTTATTTCTTCAAGTGCCTGGTGAGTTGCTCCGTCAGCACCAACTGATATGCCACCGTGCGCGCCACCTATCTTAACATTAAAATCACCATAAGCAACTGTTGTCCTTATTTGATCCCATGCTCTCCCTGTACAGAATACACCATAAGTACTGACAAATGGAATCTTGCCAACAGTAGCAAGTCCTGCGGCTATTCCCATCATATCCTGTTCGGATATGCCGACTTCGATAAACCTGTCAGGATATTTGTCGGCAAACCACTGAGTCCTAACTGAATCTGAAATATCAGCTGTCAAAACTACAACATCTTTATTGGTTTCGCCAAGTTCGACAAGACCATGACCATAACCATTTCTTGTTGGAACCTGATCTACATCACCATAAAGTTTTTCTGACAAATACATTTCCTTGTTGTCTTTTGAACTCATTAGTAAACCTCCAGCTCCTTAAGTGCCGTTTCGGTCTGCTCGGAATTCGGTGCAGCTCCATGCCATTCTGCTTTGTTTTCCATAAAGGAAACTCCTTTACCCTTAACAGTTTTTGCAAGTATAACAGTTGGCATACCTTTTGTTTTCTCGGCTTCCTCAAATGCCTTAATTACTTCTTCCAAATTGTGACCATCAACTTCTATTACATGCCAACCAAATGATCTCCATTTATCACCAATTGGTTCAACATTCATAACATCTTTTGTAAAGCCGTCAATCTGAAGATTGTTAACATCAACTATTCCGCATAAATTATCAAGTTTGTAATGTGCTCCTGTCATGGCAGCTTCCCATATCTGACCTTCCTGAAGCTCTCCGTCGCCCATCAAGCAGTATACTCGCTGATCTTTCTTGTCCATTCTAAGTCCAATGGAGATACCGGCAGCGATTGAAAGGCCCTGGCCAAGCGAACCACATGAAATCTCAAGACCCGGAAGTTTTTTCCTGTCGGGATGTCCCTGAAGTCTTGATCCGAGTTTTCTGAGTGTCTTAAGTTCTTCGACAGGGAAGTATCCGCTCCTTGCCATAGCAGAATAAAGAACTGGGCATGCGTGTCCCTTTGAGAGAATGAATCTGTCCCTTTCTTCCCAGTCATGTTTTTTTGGATCATGTTTCATGATTTTGAAATAAAGCGCAGTCATTATCTCAACAGAAGAAAGTGATCCGCCAGGATGCCCGGAACCTGCGGCATTGGTCATTTTAATTATGTCCTTTCTCATTTCATTTGCAGTTTTTTTCATCTCTTGCATATCCATCAAAAACACTATACGTCTTTTATCTATTATTTATCTATCCATGAAATTTAAAGCTTTGTGATTTTTTGATTTTGTAAATCCCATATCATGTTTTTATTGAAGATATGATTAAATAATATTATGATTCCTGATTTTGCAACAAGACAGAGAAATCTTAGACTTCTTATGGACAAAAAACGCATTGACGCGATCTTTACATCCGACCCTGCAAACATACATTACTACATTGGTTATGAAGGAATGCGAGACGATCGAATGTTTATGCTCCTCCCAAGGCACGGAGAACCGACTCTTTTTGTAAGCATACTTGGAAACGAAGCAGTTAAAAAATACGAAAAAACAGTGTTTTATACGAGCACTAAAGAAATTATAAAACGTATAAAACATTTCAAAAAATTGGGGTACAATGAAAAAAAGATGAACGTTTTTCTTTTCAACAAACTGGACAAATTAAAAATCAAAATGGTCCCCGTTGGAGAAATGATGGAACTGCCAAGAAAAATAAAAGATGAT
>DAOWAL010000048.1 GCA_030634615.1 Candidatus Aenigmatarchaeota archaeon
AAAGACGGTAAAATCTACTTTTCGTGCCTAGATAATTATCTTTATTGCTTAGATATTGAAAACGGCAAAGAGGTATGGCGTTTTAGAACAGGTAAATATGGAAATGTAACATCGCCTTTCTTATACGATAATAAACTCTACCACCCTTCTAGGGACGGTATAGTACACTGCCTTTCAATGGACGGCAAAGAATTGTGGAGATACCGAGCAGGTGGTTTTGTGGCCAAATGTGTTGTTTACGAAGGAATCATTTATTTCGGTTCAGAGGATCATCATTTTTACGCTCTACGGGCAGATGACGGTAAAGAACTATGGAGATTTAAGACAGGTGCTGAAACCTACGACGACGGAAAGATAGTCGGTAATCTCGTATGCTTTGGATCCAAAGACTGTAACTACTATGGTCTTGATCGCATAAGTGGAGAAGAAGTATGGAGGTTTCAGAGTAGTAACCAACAAGTTTCATACGCTATGCCGATTAAAGACGAATACAATATCACAATAAAGAAAAAAACTCATATAGAAGACGCAATTTCAGAAGATAAATACAAATCAAAAAACGAAAAAAGCGTTTCACTTTCGGATTATCATGTTACAAGTGAATATGCAACAACAAGTGAGTATAAGCAAAAATCAGATTACGATACAAGCTTTGTAATGTTTGAAGAAGTCATGGAGGTAGAAGGATTATGGATTTCGGATTCGAAAGTTTTGACTCCACATTTTCAGACTTTGATGTAGATGTTGAAGAAATTACAGTGAAAAAGAAAGGAACATACGACAGGATATGGAGAACCACAAAAGGTGGTAGCATAGATAACAATCCTCTTTTGTATAAAGGGGTAATATATTTCGGTGCACAGGATTGTTACCTCTATGCTGTTGATGAACATTCTGGAAAAGTCCTGTGGACTTTCAAGGCCAATGACATGATTCTCGGATCTTCGCCCGTGCTCTATAAAGAGTCAGTGGTATTTGGATCATATGATTTCAATGTTTACAGGATAGATTTAGAAACACACGAACCGGTTTGGATATTCAAAACTTCTGGGGAAGTCTTTAGTTGTCCATATGTTTACGAAAATAAGATTTACATCGGATCTAGAGATTCTAATGTTTATTGTTTAGATGGTGAATCTGGAAAGGAAATTTGGCGATTTAAGACTGGTGCAGAAGTGTATTGCATAGGACCATCGCTGGTTAAAGATGGTATAGTTTATTTCGGTAGTTTTGACAACAATATGTACGCACTAAGAACTGAAGATGGTTCAGAAGTATGGAGAGTAAGACTAGGAAAATATGGAATTGCAGCTGGACCAGAATTGTATAATGATGTTTTACTTCAACAAACAAGAGATGGAATACTTTTTGCTATCACACTTGACGGGAAAATAAAATGGAGATTTAAAACAGAAGTTCTTGTAGGTGTTCCAACTGTTGATTACAAAAATGATATGATATATGTATCATCTGAAGATACCCATGTTTACTGCTTAGATAATATGGGAAATATGATTTGGAAAACAAAGACCGGTGGTCCTGTTTTTTGGAAGCCTGCTTTATATGGTAATAAAGTTTTTGTCAGTTCATGGGATTGTAAAATATACGTACTAGATAAACATAATGGTGAAATATTATCAACATTCAATACAAGTAGTTCGCAGCAAGCTTTCATGCCAGATTTTAAGGAAGGTTTCAGAGCTGAGATAAGACATGATACACATATAGAAGAATCCATAACAGAAGACAAATACAAATCAAAAAACGAGGCAAGTGTATCACTCTCAAATTATCAGCTCAAAAGTGAGTATGCAACAACAAGCGAATACAAACAGAAATCTGATTACGATACAAGCCTTGTAATGTTTGAAGAAGTCATGGAGGAAGAAATAATATGGATTTCGGATTTGAGTCAATTGAGACCTCAGACTTCAACGTGGACGTTGAAGAAATAGAAGTAAGAAGAGTGGGGAAGTTTGACAGAATATGGAGATGGAGTCCAGGAGGCAGTCTGACACTTCATATCATACATGATAATGTAATATATTTTCCTGCCATGGATAGTTTTTTCTACGCTGTTGACTTGAATACGAGAAAACTAATTTGGAAATACAAATCAGGTGGACCAAACGGGAGTCAACCATCTAACATATTCGATAATAAAATATGTTTTTCATCCTTTGACCACAACGTATATTGTCTGGATATTAGAACAGGTAAAGAAATGTGGAGATTCAATACTGGAGATAAACTATACAGTAAACCGTCAATAGAAGATGGTATTGTTTATTTTGGTTCAAAAACAGGTTATCTATATGCGCTCAATGTTGAAGATGGTTCTCTTGTCTGGAAGTCAAAAGTTGGTAGTGATATAGCATCTGCGCCGGTAATTTACAATGAAAAAATCATGATAGGAAGTTTTGACTGGTATTGGTATTGTTTTGAAAAGAAAACGGGTAAAGAAATGTGGAGATTCAAGACAGGGGGAGAAATATTAATAGATTTACCCGCAACCGTCCATAAAGGAATAGTATACGTTACTTCACATGACAGTTATCTGTATGCGCTGGATGTTGAGACAGGCAAAGAAAAATGGCGATTTAGGATAGGAATGTTCGGTAGTAACAGTTCGGCAGTCGTATACAAGAATTTCCTGCTGACAGCCTGCCGTGATGGTTATCTTTATGCTTTAACAATGGATGGAAAAGAAAAATGGCGATTTAAAACAGACAACATGGTAATAAGTTTAACCGCACACGAAGGTAAAATTTATTTCGGCTCAGAAGACGGAAATTTTTACTGTATTGATGAAAGAGGAAAAGAACTGTGGAGAATTAGTCTAGGTGGAGGTGGTTCGTATGATTGCCCTTCTTTTCACAAAGGAATGTTAGTGTTCGGTTCAATGAACTGCCATCTTTACGTTGTCGACCCTAAGAACGGAGAGGAGATATGGAGGTTCTCTACGAGCACTAAAAACCCTTCGAAAGGGCCTCCAAACCACGAACAATTTGAAGTTATATTAAAGAAAGAAACGCACATAGAAGAATCAATCTCAGAAGACAAATACAAATCAAAAAACGAAAAAAGCGTTTCACTTTCGGATTATCATGTTACAAGTGAATATACTACAACATCTGAATACAAACAGAAAAGTGACTATGACACAAGTTTTGTGATGTTTGAACAAGTTATGGAGGTAGAATCATGGACCTTGGATTTGGAGAAGTTCAATCTTCCGAGTTTGAAACAGAGATGACTGACCTCGTTGTAGAGAAACCACAATTCTACAGCGTTAGCTGGGATGTTGGTTTTGGTGGCAGCATATCAAATTGTGGCGTAATTAAAAATAACATAATCTATTTTGGAGCCTGTGATGAGTATATCTATGCTGTTGATTTAAACACTGGAAAGGGTTTATGGAAATACAAGGCATCTGGACGTTTTGTTGAAGCAAGACCATCATTGTATGAGAATAATTACTATCATGGTTGTTATGACGGCTACATGTACAAATTAGATATTAGAGAAGGAAAACTTGTTTGGAAATTCAAGACTGGTGACAGAATAACATCACAAGCAACGCTGAATAATGGTATACTTTATTTTTCTTCATTCGATGGAAATGTGTATGCAATTGATGATAAAACAGGAAAAGAGGTATGGCGTTTTAAGACAGGTAATTGGGTAGGAACAGGTCCACTCATATACAAAAGTATTTTGTATGTCGGTTCTGGCGATGGTTATCTTTATGCTTTAACAATGGATGGAAAAGAAAAATGGCGATTTAAGACAGGTGGAGCGATTCTTCATTATAGACCTGCGCCACATAAAGATGGTATAATGTACTTCCCATCTTCTGATAGAAATCTTTATGCAGTTAATATGGAAACTGGAAAGGAAATTTGGAGATTTAAAACTGGGGACAGAACAGAAGTATCTCCACTTATCCACGAAGACGTAATTTATTTTGGAGCACATGATAACAATTTTTATGCACTTGATGCAAAAACTGGTAAGGAAATTTGGAGATTTAGAGCAAAGAATTTTGTCGGTGATATTCATCCTATAATTCATAATAATGCAATTTATTTTGGTTCAGTTGATGGGAACCTTTACGCACTTTCAAAAAAAGATGGAAATGTTATATGGAAATTCAAGACAGGAGCATCAATATGGGCAGATGCGGTCTACTGGAACGATATGATAATATTTGGATCTTACGACTGTTACATGTACTCACTAAATGCGAACACTGGTAAGGAAATTTGGAGATTTCCAACATCTACAAAGGTTCAGTCTGTTTTGGAAATAAGGGAACAGATAATTGTTAAACCTGAATTGAAGAACAGTGGACTAAGCGTGGATGATAAAAGCGAATCATATTTTTCAAAAACAGAAGAAGCAAAACTTGAAACTTACGGTATTGGCTCTGAATATTCAACTGTTGTTTCAGATTACAAACAAAAATCCCAATACGATATAGATGTTAACATGGTTGAAAATTCACAAGAGGAGGGAATGTCATGGATTTCACATTCGAGGGATTTGAATCCTCAGATTTTGAAGCAGAAGTAGAGGATGTCGTTGTAAAAAGAACAAAGAAATTCGACAGGGCATGGAGAATAGGTGAAGGAGGAAGTATACCATACTCCACTATTGAAGGTGAAAGGATTCTCGTAAGTTCCGCTGACAAGCACATATATTGTGTTGACATTAACTCAGGAAAAGAATTGTGGAGATTTAAAACAGGGAGAATTGTCATAGCAAAGACCGTGGTTGAAAACGGTGTTGTTTATTTTGGTTCATATGATGGTAATTTCTACGCAGTTGATCTTGAAACTGGTAAGGAAATTTGGAGAAACAACATTGGTAGCGAGATGTTTGCAGGAGCATATGCTGATAAAGGAAAGGTTTATTTCGGAGCTAGGAACGGATATTTTTATGCATTTTCCACTAATGGAAAGGAATTATGGCGTTTTAAAACAGGAGACGAGATACTTGCTACTCCGGTAGTACATGGGAATAGGGTTTTCGTTGGTTCGTTTGACCATAATTTTTACTGTCTCGATAATGAATCCGGAGAGGAAATCTGGAGATTTAAAACAGGTGACTACGTCCATATAGACCTCCCTCCTCTAGTACATGAAAATAAAATATATTTCGCCAGTTGGGACAACAATCTTTATTGTGTTGATATTGATTCTGGTAAAGAGATATGGAGATTTAAAACAGGGAAGTACGGTAATGCTTCATCCCAAGTTATACATAATGGGGTTCTTTATCACGGTTCTAGAGATGGAATATTATATGCTCTAACTTTGGACGGAAAGGAGATTTGGAGATTCAAAGCTGGTGCTATGATAGAAGGAAAAGTAGCAATACACGATAATAAAATTTATCTAGGATCAGAAGATCAAAACATATACTGTCTTAACATGAACGGAAAAGAATTGTGGAGATTTAAGGTTTCACACTCCATATACGATACCCCCAAAATTCATAAAGGAAAACTTTACTTCGGTTCATGGGATTGTCATCTTTATGCTATCGATTTAGAAACCCGGGATGAGGTATGGAGGTTCAATACCAGTTCTTTAGTCATCGCAGAAGCCCCAGCAGCTTACGATGCTTTTGAAGTAGAAATCAAAAAATCATCATCATTCGAAGACTTACCGTCCGATGACAAGTATAAAACAAAAACAGAACAAAGCGTATCACTGTCAGATTATCATGTTACAAGTGAATATGCCACCACAAGCGAGTATAAGCAGAAAAGTGATTATGACACAAGTTTTTTGGTATTAGAAACAGATATAAACTTTTCTGAGCAATTAACACTTATGAATTCCGGCAGAACCACGACTACTACAACATTTTGTTAGTCTTTGGTTCAGGTCGGACTAATTTCTTTGAAACCTTCTCCGGCCAGCCGTGAGTTTAATTAATAAATCGAGTAAGGAAAGAATAAGATAAGGTGATGGTGTATGAAGATATTATTGCTGCATTCGGATTTCATAGAATGGGAACCGAAGAAGAAAGCACTGAAAAGTGCAGAAGATATAGAAAAGAAAGTTAGTAATGTAAAAGATGTTTTAGCAGTTTTTTCAGCCGTGGAAAAATCGGATGAAGGACATGAAAAAACAATAATCGAGAAAACTACAAAAGAAATTTTAGAAGTAGTAAAAGAAGTTAAAGCTAAAAACATCGTGATATATCCATATGTTCATTTATCGAAAACACCATCATCACCAGCAACAGGACTAAAAGTTCTGAAAGGCATCGAAACAGAGCTCAAAAACCTTAAAGTAAGCGTGTACAGGGCACCATTCGGTTATTACAAGCGTTTCCAGATTTCTGTCAAGGGGCATCCAATGTCAGAGCTTTCAAGAGAAATTACACCTGAGAAAGTTAAGGAAGATACAGGAAAGCAAGATGTTTCAAAGGCTGTTAAAAAGGAAGAAACAATGAAATCAGAATGGCACATACTTGACACAGAAGGTAAGCTACACAAGCTTACAATGGAAAAGAACAAAATAAAGGGTTTTGATTTTTCAGCTCATAAAAAATTAATGAAATTTGCAATGTATGAAATGGCAAAGTCAAGACAAGTTGACACGCCACCACCACACATAGCATTAATGAGAAGACTTGAACTTGTTGATTATGAAGAAGGCAGTGATCCAGGAAACCTAAGATATTACCCAAAAGGGAGACTCATAAAAAGTTTGCTGGAAGACTACGTGACAAGAAAGGTAATCGACTACGGCGGAATGGAAGTGGAAACACCTTTAATGTATGACTACGAACACCCTGTTCTAAAGAGCTATCTAGATAGATTCCCAGCAAGGCAGTACACGATCGAGACACCTAATAAGAAAGTATTCTTACGCTTCGCCGCTTGTTTTGGCCAGTTCCTTATGACAAAGGAAGCAAACATTTCATATAGGAATCTTCCACTAAGATTATACGAAATGACAAGATACTCATTTAGGGTAGAACAAAGAGGCGAGCTTGCAGGACTCAGAAGACTTAGAGCATTTACAATGCCTGATTGCCATGCAATATGCAGAGATGTTGAAGAAGGTAAAAAGGAAATGAAAATAAGACTTGATCTATCAAAAGATATCCTTGACGGTGCAGGAATTCCTTTGAAGGAAAACCTTGAAGGAGGCTTCAGGGTCGTGAAAAGTTTCTACGATAAAAACAAAGATTTCATAAAAGAGATGGTTAAAAAAGTAGGAAAGCCTGTATTACTTGAAATGTGGAAAGACCAATTCTTCTACTTCATATTCAAGTACGAACTCAATTTTGTCGATGCTCTCAACAAGGCAGCCGCATTAACAACAGATCAAATAGACGTTGAAAATGCAAAGAGATATGGAATAAAATACATGGACAAAGATAACACACACAAAACACCAGTAATTCTCCATTTGTCACCATCAGGTGCAATTGAAAGGGTGATGTATGCGTTGCTTGAAAAAGCGCACATGGATTCAATGAAAGGAAAACGTCCGGTTCTTCCGTTGTGGCTTTGCCCGACACAGGTAAGATTCATCCCAGTTTCTGAAAAATTCCTTAAGGACACAGAAAAAATAGCAGACAAGTTTACATCAGAAAACATACGGGCAGACGTAGACGACAGAGGTGAAAGTGTCCAGAAAAAAATCAGAGATTCTGAAAGGGAATGGATTCCATTCACAGTAGTTGTCGGTGAAAAGGAACTGAAAGGAAAGAAACTTGCCGTAAGATTCAGAGAAACCGGAAAAGTGGAAAATGTCACAGATAGTAAACTTATCAAAAATATTAAAGAGGAAACAGAGAGTATGCCTTATAAACCACTTCCTGTTCCAAAATTACTCACAAAAAGACCAATATTTGTCGGATAAGGAGTTATATTATGAACATGATTTTTTTAGGATCACCAGGAATTGGAAAGGGAACGCATGCAAACATGGTAGCTGAAGAATTCAATATTCCAAAGATATCAACTGGGGAGATAATGCGGGAAGAAGTAAAAGAAAGCACAAACCTTGGAAAAGATGTACAAGATTACATGGATTCGGGGGAACTTGTTCCTGATGAAGTTGTAATTGAAATAATAAAGAAAAGGATAAACGAGGATGACTGCAAAAATGGTTTCATTCTCGACGGTTTTCCGAGAACAATACGACAGGCAGAAGAACTAAGTAATATAACAAAAATCAAAGTTGTTTTAAATTTGACGGCCCCCCATGAAGTCATAATAGAGAGAATAACGGGCAGACTCACATGCAGAGGATGCGGGGCAATTTATCACATAAAAAACATGCCACCAGCTAAAGAAGGTGTATGTGACAAATGTGACGGGGAACTTTATCACAGAGAAGACCAGACAGAAGAAGCGGTCGAAAGAAGACTTGCAGTTTATGAAAAGAGTACAAAACCGCTGATAGAATACTACAATGCAAAAGATATGATTCTCGAAGTGAACGTTGAAGGTAGCAAAGATGAAGTATCCGAAAGGATAAGTAAAGTACTTAATGATTTTATTAACAGCA
>DAOWAL010000062.1 GCA_030634615.1 Candidatus Aenigmatarchaeota archaeon
ATAATTTCGTAATCAGTGAAGTTTTTTCTGAGAAATTTAATCGCTTCTTCTAGTGTGTTTCCCAGTCTTTTTTCCTCATTATAAGCTGGAATAACTACTGTTATTGACATACTTATTTATTTCAATTAGCCGAATTTAAAAGTAATTTGCTTCTTATTATATTATATGAAAGTTCCCCCGGTGAACAAGAAATCATTATTCAACCTAATTCTGATTTCTGTTTTAATACTTGCCCTGTTTTTCAGGGTTTGGGGATTAGGTTTAGAATCCTACTGGCTTGATGAATCCATAAGTATCAGACAAGCACAAGCACCATTCTCTGAAAGTATGGAGATGGTCAGAAATGATGTTCATCTCCCGTTATACATAACACTACTAAATCCATGGGTACATGCATTTGGTAATTCTGAAACTTCTACAAGATTCCTCTCCGTCATCTTCGGAGTGGCATCTGTTTACATCATATTCCTACTTGGGAGAAAACTGTTCAACGAGAAAATAGGACTTTATTCAGCAATTATCATGGCATTTTCAACTATATCTGTTTACTATTCACAGGAAGCGAGACTATACACACTTTTTGTTTTCCTTACCATGCTCTCATTCTATTTCTATTTTGATCTCATAGATAAAATGAATAGAAAAAGCGTGATACTTTACGTGCTTTTCAGCTTACTCATGATCTACACACATCTCTTCGCATTCCTTGCAATAATCGTACAGAATGTCTGTTATTTGATAATGAATAGAAAAAAACTTAGAAACCTACTATGCTGGATATCGTTACAGTTGGTGTTCTTTGTTTTTTTCACACCGTGGCTTCCCATACTAATGACACAAATTCAGAGGACAGGGAACATTTCATGGATACAGAAACCAACATTATCCATAGTTTATTGGTCTTTCTATGATTTTTTCGGAAATATATTATTGCTCGCAATGTTCTTAGTCTTCACCGCAATAGTCCTATATGACCAGTTATCAAATAACCCTAAATGGAAGAAGGAACTGAAAACTCCCGGTATTCTATTTGTATGGGCACTTTTACCCATGATTATCACAATAACGTTTTCGATGTTCGCAAGTCCGCTTTATCATACAAGATATTTCCTTTTTTCCACGCCCGCGCTTTACATTCTTTTCGCGTTTTTAATTTCGAAGTTCTCTGAGAAGCACAGGAAAAATACCATCAAATTAATACTACTCATCATAGTAATCTCCTCAATAGTATCAATCGCCGGACAGTATTTAATTACGGATAAAGATGCGTGGCGAAATGCTACGAGTTTCCTTAAAGACAATGTAAAGGAAGATGAATACATTATAATAGAACCATACTACCACCAAGATTCGTTCACTTTTTATTACGATAAAGAATGTTTTTCAAAGAAAAATATATACACATGCAATTTCGAAAATAGCAATATTATTTCACTAAACTACCAGGCGGTATGCTGTGACGATTCTACGATAACGACAAGCACAGATGAGAATGGGTTATTAGGGGATTATCTGGAAAAAAACATCTGGCTAGTAATTGTCCGCAGCGAATTATATGACACTAACAACAGCATATTTAATTATTTCAACGAAAGAAAGTATATGACATACGAAACTATTTTCGATGGTGGGATTAAGATCTACAAGTTCGAATGATATTATGAAAAAGGTAAAGAAGTTCGTAAAGAAAGAGGAAATCACACCAAAGAATGCTATAAACCCCAAATTCATGTTCAGGTTACTTTACAAGCACAAATATATACACTTTTTTTCAACAGGCGTTACCGGAGTCATCATGAATCTATTTACCGTATGGTTCACAACAGAATTTATTTTTGGATTGGAAAACTATTTCTACGGTTATCTGGTAGGACTTGCCATAAACCTCACATACAATTTCACTGCCCACACCATACTAACATTCAAAACAAAAACCGAGCATGTGAAGCGTTTCATTATTTTCATAACGTACAGTCTGGTAATGAGCTTCATACAGGCAGTAATAATAAAAACAATCACTCCGATAATTGGCCTGCACTATTACATATTTGTAATAGCTGGCATTATATTCATCTTTTCGATTTTTTCATTCCTTCTTTTCAAGGTGTGGATGTTCAAGGACAAAAAATAGTTGGTCTAAGTACGATTATTTAATTTCTTTTGCGTATTCTTCCATCTTGTTGAAGGATTCTTCCAGTACATCCATTGGCGGAAGGAACACTAGTCTGAAATGATCTGGCTTAGGATAGCCAAATCCCGTACCGAAAACGGCAAGGATTTGTTTTTTGTAAAGAATATCGTAAATGAACTTTTTATCGTCGTCTATTGGAAGATCAAACTTTGGAAATGCATAAAATGCGCCCTTTGGTTTTGTACATGAAAATCCTTCGATTTCATTAAGACGCTTATACAACAGATCTCTTCTTTCCTGGAGTCTTTTATTCATGTCTGTTATGTGGTCCTGGGGTCCTTCAAGTGCTGGTTTTACGGCATACTGAAATGGACCAACAGAAGAAAGTCTTGATCTGGCAAGTCTGAATGTCGCTTCCTGGAAATCCTCTCTTGCTTTATTATTTCCTGTAAATATGTTCCATCCTACTCTCCATCCTGGCACAAGATAGTTTTTAGAAAGTCCGCCAAGAGTTACAACAGGGACATCATCAGATATTGATGCTATTGGGACATGTTTTTCTCCATCGAAAAGGATCTTGTTGTAAATTTCATCAGCGAATATGACAAGGTCGTGCTCGTTCGCAATATCAATTATTTCTTCAAGTGTTTTTTTCGAATAAAGTGAACCTGTTGGATTGTTAGGGTTAATTACGACAATTGCTCTTGTTCCATCATTTATTTTACTTCTCATGTCATCTAAATCAGGATGCCAGTCATTTTCTTCAAGTGTCATGTACTGATTAAGAGGACAACCAAGTTTATGGGCAATTGCAAGATAAACAGGATATCCTGGCAGTGGTGTTAGGAAGTTTTCACCTGAGTTAACAAGAGATGTTAATGCTAAATCTATTCCTTCGCTGACCCCATTTGCAAGTAGAACATCATTTGCAGTTACATTTTTTATTCCGGTTTTTTCACATTCTTTTGCAATTGATTGTCTTGCTTCATCGACACCTGCAGAATCCGCATAACCGTTCAGATTTTTCTGCATTGCATCTTTAACAGCATCTACCATGTGTTGAGGCGTAACAAAATCATAAACATTGGGGTCACCGATATTAAGGTGGAGTATTTTCTTTCCCTGGGCTTTGAGTTTTTTGGCTTCTACGACAACATCGCGTATTGCATAAGTAACATTTTCAACTCTTTTCGCTGGCTCTATTTTTTTCATAATAAACTATTTTTCCATGCAATATATTAAAACGTTGTATCAAAATTACAACAAACAACGAATGACAATTATGAGTATCTTAACATTATTGGGTAATTCAGTGACTAGTGGAGCATTAGTGGAACGGGCAGATTTGTGTCTGTCTTCCGCAATCGCTTCTGAATAGAAGGGCTTATTCCCAGATGAATTCAAAATTACTGTCATCAAACTTTGCTTCTTTTTTTTGTAATTTCCATATTATCATTATCAGAAGTCCGCTTATTATGCCACCAACGTGGCCAAAATTGGCAACACCAGGCTGCAGGCCTAAGATTCCAAAAAACATCTCTTCAACTAAAAAGAACACTATCATTAATGCTGCAGGCATTGGTATTAATCCCATGAAATAAACCCATGTTTTTGGATACTTGAAAGCGTATGCAGCAAGAACACCAAAAACTGCACCAGAAGCGCCTATTAAACCAGCTGTTGTCATTCCCATGATACCCATTGTAAAAAACAGATAAAACATAGATGAACCCGCACCGGAGAGTATGTATATAATGATAAATCTTTTTTTACCGATTGTCTGCTCTAATGGGTATCCAAATATGGCAAGTAATAACATGTTCATTCCTATATGCATGGGATATATCGTAAGACCTAGGCTTCCTTGAACATAAGTTGCATGAAGAGCCATGTATGTAAAAAACTGGTAAAAGTACCCAGAAAGTGCCATTTCCGGATCAAGAGCGAATATGTTATCAAAAACCGGATATGCTATGAGCTGTATTATCCACACAACTGCTGTAAATAGTATTATCTTAAATGTTAGTGATTTTGTAAACGGATAGTGAAGTTCATTATCAAACATGTTAAAGATTATTTGCAAGGAGTTTTTAATTGTTTTCCCGAAGAAGGAAAATTGCATATGTCGATGAGCTTGCAATCAGAACACTTTGGATATCTTGTTCTACAGATATTTTTACCAAATTTAACAAAACCCAGATTAACAAGATATCTTTGATCCTCCGGAACTAAATCCTCAAGTGTTTTTCTAATTTCCTCATATTTTGCTTCTTTTCTCACAAGACCGAGCCTTTTTGAGCAAACTTCAACATGAACATCTACCGCTATAACTGGTTTTCCCATCCCGTAAGATAAGACAACATCGGCAGTCTTTGGACCAACTCCTGGAAGATTCATTAGTTCCTCGCGCTCTTTTGGGAATGTTTTTGGATATTTTTCAATTAAAATTTTCGAAACTTCCTTGATTCTTTTTGCTTTCCGCCTGAATGTACCGGACGATTTGATAAGATCTTCGAGTTGCTCATCGTCCAAATCAAGTATTTCTTCCGGTGTTGTTACAACTGAAAACAATCTTTCACTTGCAAAATATGTGTTTTCATCTGTTGTTCTTTGTGAAAGTATTGTTGTAACGAGCATTTCAAACAGATCAATATTCTTATCCATTATTTCCTTTATTATCTCGTCATAGTTTTCTTTCAGGAATTTTATGATTGTATCCATCTTACGCTTTGTCATAATTTATATTTCGAAAGGAATTTTTAAAAGGGATTAGTTTATTTTTGAAAAGAAATTTTCGAGTTTTCTTTGCCTGAGCATAACACTCTTCGATCTGTAATCTTTTAGAGGTAGTTTTATTTTCGAATCAACATATGTCAGTGCTGAATCAAGTGTATCAAACTTGACAGGTTTATTTCTAAACGCATGCCTGCAGGTATCACGAACAACCCATACACCAAGTGATATTGTATATCCTTCTGATATTTCCCTGAAAGCGACAACACGTGCCTGTCTTTTGATCTTGTGCAGGAATTCTATTATCGCAAACCTTGAAGCATAGAATCCGCCGGCCTGTTTATCAGCGTATTTTGTCCTGCCCCTGTTCGGTTCGTGTTCCTCTATGATCTCTGTTTTTTTGAGATCAAATGACCATGTTGAACCGGGTGCCCATGCCTCAAAATTATCAAATTCCCAGTTACCCGGCATTAGTAAAACCACAAAATGGTTATCGAGATACTCAGATTCAAACACAATGAATTCATTCACTGAGGGGAAATCCTTAACTTTCTTTAACATGTTGTCTGCAATCATGCTATCTGTTGCTGTTATTCCCCACCTTGTCGGCACTAGTTTTTTGTTTTCGTTCTTTCCGAGTATACCAGATGAGAGTATTGTAGAAATTTTATGAACATCAACACCTTTTTTATACAAAAGATTTCCCGCCGTGTTCGCCTTTATTTCATCTCTTACTATATACTCGACCTTTTGCGAAATCTTTGGATTTTCTACTATTTTTAATTTTTTTAGTGTCCCTGATGGTCCCATTGGTTTTACTATATCAGATGTTTCAAATGCAATTTTTGGGGTTTTATTAAAAAACATTTCCACATCAGTCGGATTATTTGCAAGCGCCAGTTCCTGATTCTGCTCTATGAATTTGGATTTTGAGAAAATGTTTTCTTTTGCTTTTGAACGAAGTACGAGAGATCTGAATCTTATTATTTCACCATACGGCTTACCAAACCATTTTTCAGGTGAATCAATTATTTCAGTATTTTCTGAGTCAAGGGATGCAAGTGGACCAACATAGACGTTAGGATAGAAGTTATGTCCAACAAATACAGACGTGGATGGACCGAAAAAGTCTTTTTTCAAACTCTTTTTTATCTTAGGTATTTCACGGTTTCTGGAATAAAGAGGGCAAACTCTCCAACCGCAAAGATTACGTGAACCTTTACAGTACAAACACATTCTGGCAGGAGAAACCATAAAAAATCTATAGAAAGAAAAATTATAAGGTTAAAGTGAAGGTTTTATATCTTGGCGTAAAATATTTTAGAATAAGGTACATGTGTTGATAATATGGATCAAGTAACAGGTCAAAGATTTATGGCAATATTCATCGGTTTCATAATGTTGGCCAGTATCATGGGTTTCGCCATGATGCAGACCACTCCAGAAACTCCAGCACCAGTTGAAATAGCAAGTATTTATGAAAGAGCACTTGAACCGGATGAAATGATCAACATTCTAAGAAACAACAAAGCAGTAATAGAATATTTTCACAACGAAGTTTGTATAGAATGCCTTGAAAAGGAAACACTTTACCTGAATTTTGTAAATTCAGAGGAATTTAATGGTATGGTAGTCGTAGCATACGGCGTTTACGGCAATGAAACAAACGAGACAATTGACTGGATGATAGATTTAGCCGGAAATCAGATCGATTTGACAGAAATAACAACAGATAAAGAGCTAAGAGAACTGTTCTGTAGCAACGATGTCATAACTGTAAAGCCAAACATATGTATTTTACAGGAATTAGAGTGATGTAGAAGGCTTTTATAGCAAATCTTTTAAATATAACCTATCTATACATAGTGTATAATTACTATTAGAGGTATTGAATATGTACAGAATTTTCGAAGTTAGCGATAAAATAAGAGTATCACCCGACAAATTTGGGTTAAGTTTAGAAGATGCTGTAAAGCTTAGTCTTGAAGAGAAGCTTGAAGGTTCAATCGAAAAGGATTTGGGAGTAATACTTTCAGTTAATTCGATTGAGAATATCGGTGAAGGAATAATACTTCCAGGAGACGGAGCACTGCATTATTCAGTTGATTTCAGCGTATTGACTTACGTTCCGGAACAACACGAACTTGTAAAAGGAGAAGTTATCGATGTCACTGAATTCGGTGTCTTTTTAAGAGTCGGACCTGTTGACGGTATGGTACATGTTTCTCAACTTATGGATGATTTCGTATCATATGATTC
>DAOWAL010000138.1 GCA_030634615.1 Candidatus Aenigmatarchaeota archaeon
ACTCTTACAATAGAAGATAATGTTCTTTGGATAAGTGTTAATGATGTATCGTATTCTAAAAGACTTCTCACATCAGATGTGACAGGATCTTTAAGCAGTGGTGTGAGCACTATTTCAAATGTTAATGGGGGGATATTGATAACATGATAACGAGAAAAAAAGGACAGGTTTGGTCTTTGGATTTTGTAACATCAGTCCTCATTTTTTTGATAGTTCTCATTCCACTTTTTTTCGTATGGAACCATGTAAATGCTGAAAACCAGCAACAACGTGCATTTGAAGATATTGAAGGTATGACACTTTCACTATCGGATTCCATCATTCGTACAAAAGGATATCCGGAAGGCTGGAACAATTTAAGTGTTACCATTATTGGTCTTGCCAGCGAAGAAAATGTGTTAAATTCGACAAAAGTGAACTATTTCCTTACCATGGGTAACAGTAATTACAATATAACAAGAGCCATACTTACAGGAAGTTATGACTTCTTTTTTGAACTAAGAGACATAAACGGTACATTAATTGGAACAATTGGTTCAAAATCAGGAGACAGAATGGTTGTACCGATAGAGAGATACTGCTTACTAAATGAGAGAATAGTAAAAATGGAACTTGCTCTTATGGCTTAAAATTACAAATCAATTTCGAACATTTTGTATTTTATCTTTATTTTGTAACCTGCTTTTCTAATGTTTTCCAGCATGTTTATATCTTTTTTACCTTTCTTTGAAAAGAGTTCCTCAACGCCTAGTTCAAGCGCTATTAATGGATTTAATATGTGAACGACTATGTTTTTATCAATAATTTCTATCTCGGCGGCGGGAGATTTACCGAGGTAAATCATAAAGTGAATTCTACCGAGAATAGTCCTTAATATGTCGGCCACAAAATCCATTTATAATCACTTTTTCTTATCAACAAATGGAACTATTGTGAACTCTATATTTCCGTTGGCTTTGACCTTGGAATTTCCAATATCAAATTCTACGCCATCAAGGCATATTTTTGTCTTTGTTTCCTTCCCTTCAAGAATCTGGAGTATTTTCACAAACAGCTCTTCTTTGTTTTTAATTATCTCTTCAATAACGTTCATCATATCACCCCTGGACAATAAAATTATTACGCGTTGTTGATATATATTAATTTGCCAATTTATATCCTTGGCAACAATTCTATAATATGGCCGAAAAAATCATCATAGGAAAGGACTGGAAGGATCTGAAAAAATTCGGTGAAATCGGAACTGCTTTTATAGGAAAACATGTTGTTGGTAAGGGTGAGGATTCTCATCTTACAAATCCTATACTAATGGATCTTACACGACCGCACATACTTTTGGTATGTGGTAAGAGAGGAAGCGGTAAATCATATTCAGCAGGTCTTGTTTCAGAAGAAATATACAATCTGCCAGACGAAATAAGAAAAAACATTTCAGTTCTTATGATAGATACCATGGGGATTTACTGGTCAATGAAACTGCCGAATGAAAAGGATGCTGAAATTCTCAAGAAATGGGGTATTAAACCACAGGGTCTTCCCAATGCAAAAATATTCATTCCAGAGGGACATGTCGCAGATTACACTAAATCCGGTATAAAGGTGGATAATCCATTCACACTTGCTGTAAGTGAACTTACTGCTGAAGACTGGGCTGTCACGTTTGGTTTTTCCATGATAGATGACCATGGAATAGTCATAGAAAGGGTAGTTGACGCTATACGTGAAAGTAGGACAGAATACTCGATAGATGATATAATAACAGCAGTTCAAAATGATAAAGACGCTGAAAAAAGAGTAAAGCTTGCTGTAATAAACAGAATGCAGGCAGCAAAAGGATGGGGAGTTTTTGCCCAAAAAGGAACAAAGGTAGAAGAACTGCTTCAGCCAGGAGTTGTTTCAATTCTGGACGTTTCACATTTTATGCGAGTATCTTCAGGATCATGGTCTGTCAGGGCAATGCTTGTTGCACTGCTTGCAAGAAAGATTTTTGACCAGCGCCTGAAAGCAAGAAAAGCAGAAGAATACAGTCAGGTGACTGGTCAGACTGCAAAGACCATGCCAATGGTGTGGCTCATGATAGACGAAGCACATCAGTTTGTACCAAGCGAGGGGTCAACTGCTGCAACCGGTCCGCTTTTAACACTGATCAAAGAAGGAAGGGAACCGGGTATTTCACTTCTCATGATTACACAACGACCAAACAAACTTCACGCAGACGCATTATCCCAATCTGACATGATAATTTCTCATAGACTTACATCAAAGTCAGACATCGACGCGCTAAGATCAATAATGCAGACATATATGCTTGAAGACATTCAGGATTACTTAAACGACTTGCCAAGAACAAAGGGCGCTGCAATAATACTTGATGATAACTCAGAAAGAATATATCAGGCACAGATGAGGCCAAGGTTTTCATGGCATGCTGGTGGATCACCTATAATCATAAAAGAAAAATCATTGATAGGTGGTGGGTATGAGAAGCCAAAAAAGCCCGGAGAATTAACTAAGGAAAAGTTGTGATTATTTCTTTATTTTCCCGCGTCTTTTTATAATTTTTATTCTCTTTATCCCTTCTTTATCTGCATCTTTGACTATCACTTTGAATTTTTTCATGCGTATCTTGTCG
>DAOWAL010000006.1 GCA_030634615.1 Candidatus Aenigmatarchaeota archaeon
AATTATTTTCATTCTTTTTTGTCAGAAACATGTGATGAGGGGTTGCCTCACAAAAAACATTTTTGATATTGGAGTTTATAATACCCAATTCTGTTTTTGTGCTGATATGGCATGCGTATATTCTTCTTCCGGCACTTTTTCCAAAATCTATGGCCTTTTCCAGATTATTCCCCTCTGCATGAAATGAACATATTCTAACAGAACTGATTATTTCTCTGATAATATTTATGTCATTAATCAGCATGTTGCCGGTTGTAGCATCCATGAAAATTTTAACAGAAGATACTCCGATTGCCTTTTTTACATGTTCCATGTTGTCAAGTGATGAGCCAAAATGAAAACCAAAATTCACAATAGATTTTTTTGCAAGTTCTCTTTTTTCATCGAGATCGTTCACAGTTAAAGTTGGAGGTTTTGTGTTCGGCATATCGAGTATGCATGTTGTTCCGCCGGCAGCAGCTGCAAAACTCCCAGATTTAAAGTCCTCTTTGTATGTGAAACCAGGTTCTCTGAAATGAACATGCGGGTCTATGAATCCGGGTAATACTAAATTCCCTTTTGCATTAACAGTTCTCTCGGCATCTATTCTGGATGAAGTTATTTTTTTTACCTTTCCGTTTTCAATGAGAATATTTTTTTCAGAGAGCTTGCCTCCCATGTAAACCCTGCCGTTTTCAACAGCTAAACTCATACGCATCTCCATTTTGCATATTCGCTAATGGGTACTCTTTTACCTGATTTTAAACGTGCATGACTACCGAAATCTTTCATCTTCCTAAGTTTATCTGAAAGTATAACAGGACCCTCTTTGCATACGCATACACCACCAACTTCGCATTGACCACAAACACCAAACCCGCATTTCATAAATCGTTCAAGACTCGCCTGGCATTCTATGTTATGTTTTTCGCAAATCTCAAACACTTTTTTCATCATTATTTCAGGACCACATGTGTACACGTTTTTGATATTGCCTTTCTTCAAAAATTCCTCAAGTACATCTGTTGTGAATCCCTTTTTACCAACTGTTCCATCGTCTGTGACTATGTTCGCGTTTGGAAATCTATTTTCAAAAATCAGTCTATCCTTTGTCCTTGTACCCATTATCAGTACCGAATTGTTCATTTTTTCTGCAAGCGTTGAAAGTGGTGCAATACCACACCCACCTGCTACAATGCATGAATTTTCCTTTGGTGTAAACCCATTTCCGTATGGTCCTCTTATTCCTATTTTTTGACCTTCTTTTAATCCAAACATGGCTTTAGTGAATTTACCCTTTTCTTCAACTGTTATCCCGGTCTCTTTCCCTATGTATGAAATAGAAAATGGTTTTTCATCAATTTCAGGTAGCCACAACATTACAAATTGTCCCGGCTTTGCCTCAATTTCAGTATCTAAAAAGAATGTTTTTACGTAAGGATTTTCCTGTGTGATTTTTGTTATTTTAACCATTTCAGGAAGTTTACTCATGAACAATCCCCCTAATTTCTTCAAGTGAATTGTAATTGTTTTTTTCTATCCAGTCTTTCATTTCGTTGCATATTTTTGTAAAAACATCATTTCCTCTATAGTTTACGCCAGAACCAATACCGATTGCAGTTGCCCCCGCCATTACCATTTCTATAGCGTCTTTTCCTGTCGTAATACCGCCAACACCTATTATAGGTATTTTAACACTTCCATAAACATCATAAACACATCTTACTGCAATTGGTTTTATTGCAGGGCCTGATAAACCACCGATTTTAAATCCCATGACAGGTTTTGCAGCTTCAATGTTTATTATCATGCCTGGCCCGAGTGTGTTAACAGCTGTTATCCCGGAAGCACCGCCTTTTTCTGCTGCCATCGCAACCTCACCTATGTTTTTCGTGTTAGGTGACAGTTTAACAAAAACAGGAACTTTTGCCGCTTTTACGACCGCTTTTGTTATTTCCAATGTTTTTTCAGGACTGTCTTGTCCGGCAAGTGTTCCAAATCCCGGCGTGTGGGGGCATGAGAGCGGAATTTCAATTGCAGAGAAATCAAGATTACCAAGGCCTTCTATAACTTTTGTAAAGTCTTCAGGTTCCTTCCCTATTACACTTGCAAAGACAGGTGCATTGAGATCTTTTAGGTCTGTAAATTCATCTAGTGCGCCATGTAACCCCGGGTTGGAATAACCAACAGCATTTATCATACCACTGTCAAATTCAAGAATTGTAGGATTTTTATGGCCATCCCTTGGCTCGTATGAAATCGATTTTATGGTGACTGCCCCGGCTCCATTTTCTATAACATTTTTCAAAAGTGATTTCGAAACGCCTAAAATTCCGGAAGCAAGAATTGTAGGATTTTTTAATTTTATTCCGCACAGGTTTGTTTCTAGATTCATATTCTAACCTATGCCACCTCTATATCGTCTTTGCCCAATGTTCTTTCGCAATAATGACATCGTATTTTCAACGGATCTTTACTAAGAACATAGAATTTAGTTGTTATTGATTGATTGTTTGTTATGCAGTTATTGTTTGCGCAGCTTATTGACCCATTCAGTATTTTCGGAATTTCAACAGAGAACTTTTCTTTAACCTCATAATCCTTTATTATGCTAATTCTGGCATCTGGCGCTATCAGAGAAATTTTGTCAACCTCTCCCTTTGTCAAAAAACGTTCACCGATTTTCACAACACCTTTTTTACCGAGTTTTTTGCTTTCAAAATTCATTCCAACAGTAACAATGTTTTTACCTTCTTTGAGATTCAGAAACTCTGCAACCTTGAATGTGCTCTTTGTCGGAATATGGTCTACAACAGTTCCTTCCTGTATTCCTGAAATCTGAAGCATTTTTTTACTGTTCATTTCACCATCCCCGTTGTAAGCGCGATTAGTGCTTGTCTTATTGGTATACCATTACCTGCCTGTTCAAAATATATAGCATGATCAGTATCGTCAACTTCTGGATGAATTTCATTCACCCTTGGAAGAGGGTGCATTATTTTCAGGTCAGGTTTCACACCTTCTAGCGTTGCCTTGTTTATTTGATAAACTCCTGCATATTTTTTGTATTCCACAGGATCAGGGAATCTTTCTTTCTGTATCCTTGTTACGTAAAGTACGTCAAGTTCTTTGATAACTTTCATTAAATCACTTTCTTCAACATACTTAATCCCTTTTTCAGAAAGTTCCTCGAGATATGAATCCGGCATTTTAAGCGCATCTGGTGCTATGAAATACAAGTTTACATTGAAGTGCGAAAGTGCAATTGCAAGTGAATGCACAGTTCTTCCGTATTTCAAATCACCAAGGAAACCTATGTTAAGGTTGTCTATTTTTTTCTTTGATTTTATGATAGTGTAAAGATCAAGCATGGTTTGTGTAGGATGCTGGTTTGCCCCGTCTCCGCCATTCAGTATAGGAACACTGGAAGCCTCTGCAGCGAGTCTTGCCGCTCCTTCAACAGGATGCCTCATCACAATAATATCCGAATATTTATCTGCCATTTTTATGGTGTCCCAGAGGGTTTCACCTTTTTTCAGGGATGTTCCGGATGGGTCTGAAAAGCCTATTACATCTCCGCCTAATTTTCTCATGGCAGATTCAAAACTAAGCCTGGTTCTTGTTGAAGGTTCGAAAAACAGAGAAGACATTACCTTCCCTTTCATGAGATCAATGTCCGGTTTGTTCTCGATTTTTTCAGCAGTTCTTAAAACATGAATAATTTCATCTTTTGAGAAGTCACGTATAGAAATTATGTCTTTATTTTTGAAGTTCATCGGAATCTAATATCTATTGATGGTGAATTTTATAAGCCTTTCCAAAAGATTTTTAAATCCTGAAAAAATAAAGATAGTTAGTATTTTATTTTATGCCATTATTTTAGTATTTTTCTCAACTTTTAAATATACTAATAATATATAATCTATTCTAACATGAGGAGTGGTTGTTATGAAGAATAAGTTGTTGTCGAGTTTGGTTGTATTATCAATGATTTTAGTTTTATCACAGGTAGCTAGTGCGGCCAGTGATGATTTAGGGGTGATTTTAACAAAACAGAGCCCTTATCCGGTTGAGCCGGATCAGGTAGTTGATATAGAAGTGTCACTGCAAAATGACGGATATGGTGACGCTGAAAATATCATATTTAAAATCGTTCCGGAAAATCCATTCTCACTTTTACCAGGAGAAGACGAAACAGCAACATTCACAAGAATTTCAGCGCAGGACCATGTAACCATAACGTACAAATTATACGTGGACAAAAATGCAATATCCAATAACTATGACCTTAAATTCGAATATTATGGAAGGGGAGATACCGTAAAAAAGACTCAGGATGTAACAGTTCAGGTTGAAGGAAAACCAAAACTTATACTCGATGAAATAATAACAACACCTGAGCAGATGCAACCAGGTGATTCAGTAACGTTTACAGTAAGAATAAAGAATGTCGGAACTGGTTCAGCTTCATTTATGGAAGCTGATTTGACATCTGACAGCGAATACATATTACCTGAACTTTCAGGTGGTTCAGATTTTGTTGGTGAAATAAAACCAGGGCAAACAGGTGAAGCAATATTTGTAATGAGTATTGATAACTCAGCAGAATACAAAACATACTCTGGTGATATATCACTTTCATACAAAGACGACAGCGGGGATGCCCAAACGTCATCTTTTGATATAGGTATGCCCATAAGAGGAATACCTATAATGAAAATTTTAAGCGCAAAGATAGACAACTCTGCTTACAAAGTAGACGTTGAAAACATAGGAACATCTAATGCAAAAGCACTCAAAATAGCTCTTGTGCAAAACGGTGAAATGATAGATTCTGCAATAGCGAGTGAACTTAGACCAAGTAAATCAAAAACAGTTCGTTTCTCAGGATTTAGCTATGGTCAGGCTATTGTAAACATCTCATACCTAAATGAAAACAATGAATTTTTCAGCGAGGAAAATATTGTCACAATAAGTAAATCAGCCGGTTCCGAAGAGAGCGGCGGAGACGGTTCAACACCACTTGTTCCAATACTTATAGTGGTTGTAGTACTTGAAAGCTACTATGTATGGAGAATGCGCAAAAAACTCAAAAAACAGTGAACCTAGTTTTGGTCGGTGAGTATGAAAGGAAATATATTTGAGTTGAAAAACGTCTGGAAGACTTATTGTAATAAAGGAGTCGAGACCCATGCACTTCGTGGTCTGAACTTAACTATAAAGAGAGGTGCATATGTTGCAATAATCGGACCATCAGGTTCTGGAAAATCCACTCTTATGCATGTCATGGGTTGCCTTGATACACCGACTAAGGGAACTGTTCTTGTAGATGGAAAGGACATTTCAAGCCTAAAAGACGACGAACTTGCAAAAATAAGAAGAGAAAAAATAGGTTTTGTTTTCCAGGCTTACAACTTAATACCAGGACTTAGCGCAATAGAAAATGTTGCAATGCCCATGAGATTCAGCGGGCATGGTAAAAAAGAATCTCAGGAAAAAGCTATTTCCCTTCTAAAAAAAGTAGGGCTTGAAAACAGAATGCACCATAAGCCAAGTGAACTATCTGGCGGTGAACAACAAAGGGTTGCTATTGCACGTTCCTTGCTCAATGATCCAGAAGTTATACTTGCTGACGAACCAACAGGGAATCTCGATTCAAAAACCGGCAGAGAGATAATGGATCTTATTGAGGATCTCCACAAGAGAACCAAAAAAACTGTTATAATTGTAACTCACGATACAAAACTTGCAGACCGTACATGTAATCAAATACGGATGATTGATGGCGATATTGCCAAGTAATAATTATGCTCGATTTAGCGATTAAGAATTTACTGGAAAACCGTGTAAGAACAATTCTTACAGCGCTTGGGATAATTATAGCAATAACAGCAATTGTTTCTCTTGGTTCCATATCAACAGGACTTAACGAGCTTGTAACATCATCTACAGCAACCATAGGTTCAGACGTAATTTTTGTCATGAAAGAATTCGATTTCAGCGAAATGTCCGGTCCGCCGGGGTCATTTGAAATAGAGTTACTCAGTGCAGAAGAAATTGAGGATATAACGGCCATTTCAGGAGTGGAGCGAGCTGTTCCAATAATAGCCGATCAATTTGGAGGACTTTTCGAGCTTGACGGTCTTGATTTGGATTCTGTTGATCTTTTCGGTGCGGAAGATCTTTCCTTTGAAGAAGGCGGATGGCCTGACAATGAAGATAAGGCAGCTGCCATAGGTTATCTGGTTGCACGGAGCAGAGGTGTTGTTGTAGGAGATTACTTAACATTTGAAGAAGAAGAAGTTGAAGTGATGGGAATATTTGAGGAAGGCTCAGGATCATATGATCTTGTGGTTCTTATTCCATACGAATACGCAGAAGAAATATATGATATGGAAGGAGAGGCCATGCAGTTGATACTAAAACCAGATGATATATCATATGTTCAGGAAATAAAGGATATTATAAACAATGACATGGATGGTCTGTCTGCAATGACAATGGAAGATGCGCTTGCGCAGATGGAAGAGATGACAGGGACACTAAATATTATGACGTTTGGAATAGGATTTGTGGCATCACTTGTCGCAGCAATTGGAATTATCATAACAATGTATACATCTGTTCTTGAAAGAAGAAGACAGCTTGGTATAATGAAAGCAGTTGGTGCTCTGAAAAAAACCATACTTAAGCAAATTCTTGAAGAAGGTATTATACTTTCAGTTGTCAGTAGTGTAATTGCTATTCTACTCTCGTTTTTCTTTGTGGATATTTTAAACAATGTACTCTTAGGTGGTTCAAACCTGGCTTTGATAACCCCGGAACTTGCAATAGGTGCTGTTGCATATGGAGTTATACTTACAATAATTTCAAGTATTTATCCTGCCTGGATTGCTATTAATACAGATCCTATAAAGGCTATAAGGGATGGTTAAAATGATGTTGGAAATGATGTTCAGAGAATTTGAAAGGCACAAACTCAGGACATTTCTTACAATGTTGGGTGTACTCATAGGAATATTCCTTGTCACAAGCGTTTCATCATTTTCAGAGGGTATATCATATTATATTAATGATCGGATAGCAATTACTTCTGGTCTTGTTACAGTTTCAGAAAGAGGATTGCAACAATTTCAGATGATGTCAAGTGAGATAGATGAGGATTTGGTCGAAGATGTAGAAACTATTTCAGGCGTCGAGGAAGTGTCGCCTGTTTTATTTGCAACAATTGATGGTGTAAGTTTGACAGGTATTGATCCTGAAAGAGAAGAGATCATAAGAGGAATTACTATAGGTATAGAAGATGGAACTGAATACACTGAAGGTGCAAAGGAAATAGTCGCCGGTTATGAATTTGCAAGGAAGAACGATTACAATGTTGGCTATACTATAAAACTTGATGAAGATGAATACGAAATAGTTGGTATTTTACAGGAATCTGGTGATAGTGATATAGACAATGCTGCCATGATGCCGCTCAGTGATTTACAGGAATTGGCAGGGAAAGAAGGTATGATTTCTATGATGATGGTAAAACCATTAACACCTGCTGATGCAGATTTCATAGAACAAACAATAAACGATGAATTCGATGATCTTACGGCTGCGACAGACAAAAGTATTCAGAAAAGTGTTAACAGCATGCTTGATCAGATGTCTATTATGACATTTGCTCTTGGTAGTATAGCTGCTTTGATTTCCGGTATAGTTATAATGAATGTTATGATTATTGCAGTCAGAGAAAGAAGAAGAGAGATAGGAACAATGAAAGCAGTCGGTGCAACAAACAGGCAAATACTTACAGCAATTCTTGTAGAATCTGTCACAATAAGTGTCGGTGGTGCAATTCTTGGCATAATACTTAGTTATGGTGGTGCAGCGTACCTTAACACAATACTTCTAAGACCAGTTGCAATAATAACACCAAGGCTTGTTTTACAGGGCATACTCTTTGCAGGTTTCATAGGAATGGTTTCCGGCCTCGCTCCTGCAAGACAGGCTGCAAAATTAAGTCCAATAGAAGCCTTGAGGTATGAATAAATTACATTTCCTTTAGTTTTTTTATCCTGTCGTCTATGTCTGGGTGTGTCGAGAAAATCCCTGTGAAAAAACCTTCTCTGTTTTTAAAAGGACTTGATATAAAAAGATGTGCAGTTGCTCTGTTTGCAGTGTCAACTAATGGATCAGGATCCTTTTTTATCTTTTCAAGTGCTGATGCTAAACCTGGTGGATATCTTGTGAGTATTGCCGCGTTGGCATCTGCCATGTATTCTCTTTTTCTGCTCACTGAAAGTTTTATGAGTTGTGCTATTACTGGTGTCAGAATGGCCAGTATAATTCCCACAACAATCAATACCAAAATTATACCTCCACCCTCACCCTTTCTTGAACTGCCACGAAGACCTCCCCAAAGCAGACTTCTCAGTATTATATCACTTAGGAGTGTTGCAACACCAACTAAAACTGCTGCGAGCATCATGGTTCGTATATCGTAGTTTTTTATGTGAGACATCTCATGTCCTATCACGCCTTCAAGTTCTTGTCTGTTGAGTTTGTCCAGTAAACCTGTTGTAACAACTATTGAAGAATGTTCAGGGTCCTTTCCTGTGGCATAAGCATTTAATGCAGAATCTTTTATGACATATGCCTTTGGTGGTTTTTTCATTCCAGCTGCAACCGCAAGCCCTTCAATAGTGTGAAACAGATGAGGATATTTTGATTTTTTAACTGGGTTTGCCTTTGTTGCTGCAAGAATAATTTTATCACCTGCACTAAAAACAATTATCGCGTAAAATATCGAAAAAACAGCGGCCATACCTAGACCGAATATCGGAAGATCCCATATTAATCCAATAGTAAAACCGAGTGCTGAAATTAAGATTATGAAAAATAAAATCATAAGGTGAGATTTTAGCCTGTTCTGCCTCACCTCTTCAAACATGCTTCTCATAATTTACACCAAGGAACTAAAACTCCACTTTGACTGGTTTTTTATCAGCTTCTGGAACATCGAACATTTCCTTTTTGCCAAAGCCCATTCTCTTTGCAAATACTCTGTTTGGGAAAACCTGTATCGAAATGTTGAATTCCATGACACTGTCGTTGTAGTGTTGTCGTGAATATGCTATTTTATTTTCTGTCCCTGAAAGCTCTTCTTGTAAATGCATGAAATTCTCATTTGCCTTTAAGTTTGGATAGTTTTCAGCAACTGCGAATAAAGATTTCAATGCACTTGTTATGCCCGATGATGCCTTTGCTTTGCTTCCAGGTGAAGTTGCCTTCATGATAGCACTTCTTGCTTTTGTAAGTTCAGTTAAAACACTTTTTTCATGTTTCATGTAACCCTTTACAGAGCTTACTAAGTTTGGTATAAGATCGGTTCTTCTCTTTAACTGAACATCTATCTGTGCCCATGCATTTTCCACTCTGTTCTTCTTTCTTATAAGACCGTTGTAGACAGAAAATAGATACAATGCTGCAATGACCACTACGATTATAGCTCCCCAGAATAATATGGTTTCTAACATACCATATTATTTGATTTTCTGTTTAAAAATTGTAAACTTAATTACCGACAAAAACGAATTAATAATATGGTCAAACTAAAACGTGAAGTAAGTCTTTGGCAGATTGTACTGACCGGTGTCGGCATAATTCTTGGTGCAGGAATTTACGTTTTAGTTGGAAAAGCGGCAGCACTATCTGGTAATGCTATTTGGCTTTCATTTCTTTTGTCAGCGCTCGTTGCTGCATTCACTGGCCTTAGCTATGCAGAACTGAGTTCAATGTTTCCAAAATCAGGTGCTGAATATGTTTACACAAAACACGCCTTTGGAAGACGTTTAGCGTTTGTTATTGGATGGTTACTTGTGATTTCAGGATTCATTTTTTCTGCAACTGTATCACTTGGTTTTGCCGGCTACTTTGCAAAACTGTTTGGTACTCCTGTCATACTTTCTGCAGCAGCTTTGATAATTGTGCTTTCGTTTGTTATCTTTTATGGTATAAAGGAATCTGTATGGTTTGCTGTTGTATTCACGTTAATAGAAGCAGCAGGATTGTTCATTATAATAGCAATAGGACTTCCCTATTTAGGCACTGTCAATTATTTTGAGATGCCAAGCATGATTGGTGTCTTTCAGGCAGCTGCATTAATTTTCTTTGCATTCATAGGCTTTGAACAAATAACACGACTTTCAGAAGAGACAATAAATCCTAATGTAAACATACCAAAAGCACTCCTGCTTTCAATCGTGATATCAACAGTACTCTACATAATGGTTGCGATTTCAGCTGTTTCCATTCTTGATTGGCAGACTCTTGGAGCATCATCAGCCCCGCTTGCCGATGTCGCAGCAAGTGCTTTTGGACCAAACGCATTTGTCCTGCTTTCAGTAATAGCACTTTTTTCAACATCTAATACAGTTCTTCTGATGCTTCTTGCAACATCACGTATAATGTATGGTATAGGTCAGTCATTTTCAAAAGAAAATCTCTTTGCCAAAATTCATTCAAAAAGGAACACACCGTGGATAGCAACACTTATCACAATGATATTTTCAATAGTATTTCTCGCATTTGGTGAAGTTGATGTTGTTGCAAACATTACAAACTTTTTGATATTTTTCACATTCATTGTCATAAACATTTCAGTAATCAGACTGCGTTACAAAAAATATGAAGGCAAAAGAAGTTTCAAAATTCCCATCAATATTGGCAGATTCCCGGTTATTCCAGTACTTGGTATAATATCATGTGTTTTCCTGATGTCATACATGAGTTTTGATATAGTTATATACGCAGTGTTCATAGTGATACTAGGTTTTGTTCTGACAGAAATTCTTGAAAGAAAAGACATCAAAGCCAAGTTTTAAATCCAATAGTAGCATTCTACTTTACTAATGATGTGAGCCACGTTCCGATAATAATTATGATTGTTGCCAAAAACAACATGATGTGATTTTTCCTCTTTATTATTTCTTTAAAATAGAAAATGCCGAGTAGTGGCGGGATTATGACAACACCTATCTGTGACAAAACATATCCTTTTGCAAGCCCAATTGATGCAATTGCAATTAGGACAAGATAATTGCCAGCTGCCCACATAAACCCATTCAATAAATTCCTGAACTTTCCAGAATAAGAAAAATTTATATTTTTTCCGAATTTTACAACAGCAATTAAAAGAGCAGTTGCAAGCATTCCTATTGAAAATGGGAACATCACAGCAAATGGGTCAGCTGAAAAAAACTTTACAGGAACAAACTGCGTTCCCCAGAAAACCGATGACATAATTGCAAAAACAAAACCGATTTTGAAATTTTTGACATCGGAATTTTCCTTTGTCTTACCTACCAAAAATGCACTTATACAAACAAGTACTATCGCAGTTGATGCTATTATTATGTTTGTTAACCCTGATGGAATTATTTCACCAAAAAACAAAATGCCCCATAAAAACGATACTATTATTTGACCAGAAACAGATAGTGGAAGAGACCTACCTATACCGATATATTTCATTGAATAGAGAAGTGACAATGCTGCAATCGCCCAGAAAGATCCTGCTATTAGTCCCGCAATAAACGTTAACTGGTCAATTGCGATTCCCAGTGAAAAAAAGACAGTCGATGCTATCAAAAATCCACCAAACGTTATCCATATATTTTGAAATATCTGACTTGCCTTTACATTTTTTGAAAGGGCAAACATGGTTCCCCATATTATAGAACACGTAATTGCATAGATAATTCCAATTTCCATTCCAACCACTCCAGTACAATTTAAATACAAATTTAATACTATTAAGTTCATAGAAATAATGGGTTATTCTTATGGGATGTGCGAATTACTTCAAATTTCACCCCGATGCTACGGTACATGATTACATGAAAAGGTTCAAGGTGGATTCATATGAAAAAGCTGTTGATGAAATAAAGTCACTTGGTCTTGATAGTGAAACCGAGACAAAGATTTTAATGAACTCTCATCCTGATATAATTCAGCAGTCGGATGGATATAATCCACTAAATCCAGTTTCTGAAAACACAGTAAACAGCAAAGTTGAGAAATACGAAAACAACGAACAGGATGCTGAAGCGGATAACAAAATTCATGGATTATATGTAAACAAGATTCAGAAAATTCTGAATAAAATATACGACGATTCTGATATCGATGAAAACGAAAGAAATGACATGATAGATGTTCTTTATGGGCAATTAAAAGAACTAACTTTCTACAAAGATTCAAAAAAAGAAAGCGAAGATGACGAGTCTGAAGAAGAGATCACAACAGAAGAAAAACTAAAGCGCATAAAGCAGATGGTAGATGAAATGAAAAAATCAAATAAGGCGCTAATGGAACTACCAGAATTCAATGATTCAAATATTTTTGAAAGCCAGTTAATTGATCTTGAACAGTTCGATTTTCTCAATAAATGAACCGATATGTTTATAAGTACTAAAATCGAACATATGTGTTATGAAGAAACCGGACGGTTCTAAAAAAGAACAATTGTTCGATAAAATGACCAGTGAGCAGAAGATAGCCAGTATTCTCTATTTATATCCTGACAAAGATTTCACACTTTCTGCAATGGCAGCTGCAGCAGGCGTTTCAAAGAGTAGATCAAGCGATATCATAAATGAAATGAAAGAATCCGAATTTATTAAACTTGAAAAAATCGGAAAAAAAGTATGGTTGATAAGAGCAAACACGGAAAATCTTGATTTTATCAAATGGAAAATTTTTCATAATCTGAACGCTATATATACCAACAATGTTATGGAGTTTCTCAATCAACAATACAAAAACAATAAAGCGATAATTCTTTTCGGTAGTTTCAGGTGGGGAGAGGATGGCAAGGATTCTGATATAGATATAGCTGTTGAGGTCGCGGAAGATATCGGATACGATGTTCACAATTTTCCGGCCCTAAAAGAAATAGAGACAGCGCTTAACCGAAAAATACAAATTCACGTTTTCAACAGGAAAAGCGTGGATTTGAACATGTTCAACAACATAGCAAACGGCATAGTTCTTAGCGGATTTTTGGAGGTAAACAGATGAACGAATCAAAAATATCGCGGTTTTTGGTGGAAGGAAAACTAAAAGAGCGAAATATTGATATTCCGAGAATAAAATCCATATTGAAATCCGCAACTGATAATACAAATGTTGTCAAAAAAATACCAATAACAAAAGAAAGTGCGACTTTGGTTTTCAGAGAATTTTATGAAGGTATAAGACAGTTGGGCGATGCCAAATGGTGGTCTCTTGGATACGAACCAAGAGCTAGTCATGAAGTCAGTATGGAGATTCTCATGGACATGAAAATAAAAGACAGCGTCAAGCTGCACAAATTGGATTGGTTCAGAAAGATAAGGAATAATGCAAACTATCGGGGATATAAGGTAAGTGAGGAGCAGGCGCGCGAAATTTCCGATTTCTGGAATTCCTGTTCAAAAGAAATAATTGAAAATATACGAAAAACATAAAAGCGGAGGGAGGGAGTCGAACCCCCTTATGCCGGTATCAGCAAGTCATGGGACATCATAACGACATCCTCATAATACCGTCTGCAGCCGGCCACATGGCCGTTTTGTTTTGGAGGCAAATCAGATAATTCTGATAAGCTACCTCCGCATACGCTCCGCGTGTAAGAATTAATTAAATATTATATATTAAACCTTTTTCATTTTTTTGCCAGCAGGAAAACACCAACAATTACAAGAATCAGACCAATATCCTTAATAGGTCCTATGGTTTCTCCAAGGAAAAACACAGCCATTAATATTGGAATTATTATGTCAAAGCCCATCATTATAGGCATCACGACTGAAACTTCCCCACCATGAAGAGCTTTTTGGAAAAGGAAAAACCCAGTTGCACCAAATACTAGTATTAACCACGCGACTGGATTAAATGCCATCAAAATCAATGACATTATATCCATCGGTATTCCACCCAGAACAGCTCTCATTAAAAATGAAGCCAGACCTATGAAAACGCCTCCGAGCACTGCCTCAAAATCCCTTAAGATACTGAGACGAGTACTATTCCTAATATTACTAAAAATATTGCCATCCATTGTCTTAACACCAATTTTTCCTTGAATAAGGTTACTCCTGCTATGAAATGTATCAATAATGATATCGAAAGTATGGGCTGAGTTACTACTAAATCTGTCATTGTAAGAGCTGTCATGTAGAATAAAACACCAGTCAGGCCAATGATAATCGAAAGTATCCAAACTTTGTGTTTTATAATCTGCCTGATATGGAACACGTCAAAAACTTCCATTGAATATTTTTGTACTACTGCCGACATTCCATAACATATTGCCGCTATCACTGCAAGAAGTATACCGAGCATTAGTATAGTTATGTCACAACACGATTAAATATCTTGGAAATGCGATTCTATCTGGATTTTACATATTCTATAATTTGTTGCAATTCAATATTTTTCACGTTTTCTACATCTAATTCATCGGAGAAGTATTTTGTCATATTGTTCACTTGTTTTTCGGTGTCACCGGGAAGTAAATTACCTAAAATAAAAACCAGTTCCATCAAGTCCATATGTTCTTCGAAACCATAATCTCCGAGTAGTTTACCTTCATGGTAATAATCCAAACGAAAATTCTCACGTTCCTCTAAAAAAAGATTCAGTGCCATGTTCGTAAGTTGAATTGGGTTGTAGACTGTTTTACCGTCCATAATATAAAATTGGCAAAAAGTTTTAAAAGAGATAGTTATACTGTGAGTGTTCTTCAGCCTTCATCTTAAAAGCAAGTGTTGTTCATAAAAAACTAGTATGCCTTTGCAAAGTAAACAACTGTTTTTGATTCAGTACTACAACCAACACATTTTCCTTTTGTTTTCGCGTTTTCGTTCTCTATACATCTGATTGTTGCCGATGTTTTATCCTTTATTTTTTCTTCACATTTCCCATTGCCACACCAATAGGTTCTGACCATTTTCCCGTCCTTGATTAGTTTTTCAAATTGTTGCATATCTTTTACGTTTTTGGTATTGTCCTTTAGGAATTTTCCCGCCCTTTCAAACATGTTATTGTGGATAAGATCAAGTGTTTTTTCAATTACCTTTTCAATGCCTTTGATTTTTACTGGTTTCTTTTCGCCATTGTCCCTTCTTACCAACACTACTTGTTTTTTCTCAATATCTTTTGGACCTATTTCTAAACGTATTGGCACACCCTTCATTTCCCATTCATTGAATTTCCAACCTGGTGAATAAGAGTCGCGGTCGTCAACATGTATCTCAAAGTCATCGTCGAGTGATTCCTTTAATTTATTTACCTCTTTGAGAACTGCTTTTTTGTTGTCGTTTTTGAAAATTGGAACTATGACTACATGTATTGGTGCAATTCTTGGTGGAAGTATGAGTCCCTTGTCATCACCATGTACCATTGTGACAGCTCCGACAAGTCGTGTTGATATGCCCCATGATGTCTGGAAAACCGGCTTTTCCTGCTTGTCTTTGTCCTGGAAACTTATCCCAAAAACCTTGGCAAAATGCTGCCCGAGATTATGGGATGTTCCCATCTGTAAAGCCTTTCCATCAGGCATTAGAGCTTCAAGTGCAATTGTGTAAAGAGCTCCGGGGAATGTTTCACTTTTCGATTTCTTTCCCATAATTACAGGAATGGCTAATTGAGTTTCCATAAGTTCTTTGTATTGATTTGCTCTGAGCTCTGCTTCTTCTGTTGCATCTTCTAAACTAACATGAGCTGTGTGACCTTCCTGCCACAAAAATTCACGTGTTCTCAGGAATAATCGTGTTGCCTTAACTTCCCATCTAACTATGTTGCACCACTGATTTAATCTTAGTGGAAGATCTCTCCATGAACGGATCCACTTTGAATAAGTGTCATACATTATTGTTTCCGATGTTGGACGAAGTGCATATTTCTCTTCCTTTTCGTCCTTTCTTTCTATCCATGCAACTTCAGGAACAAAACCTTCAAAATGTTCTGCTTCTTTTTTGAGCAGACTTTCAGGTATGAAAAGTGGGAAATAAACATTCTGTACGCCTGTTTTTTTGATTTTCTTATCAAACCATGATTTTATGTTTTCCCACAACGAATAACCATAAGGTTTTACAATCATGCAGCCGCTTATTGGAGCATAGTCTGCAAGACCCGCTTTTTGGACTAACTGGTTGTACCATTCGGAAAAATCCTCTGACTTACCAACAGTGAGTTTTTCCGTATTTTCCTTTGTATTGTTTTTATCCGACATTCTTGTCACCTGATAATGAATTATTTTTGCAAAATATATATATCTAGTTGTTTGACATTATCCGGAGTGTTACCGACAACACTGCCGAAGAACCAGCTCCTGTACCTGAAGTTACAACTGCTTAAATCCACGTTTCCTTTTTTAAAATTTAGATAGCCATAGGCTTATCGCTCATCTAAGTTTACCGTAATACGGTATACGTCTTGAGATACTTCTGCCGATTCTGTATCTGTAATTTAATGATATAATATTTGTCGTGATTTTACCTGCGATTTTACCATTTTCTACGACTACAATGTGTCTCACGCCTTTATCGGCCATAACATCGCTTGCTTTTGAGACAGTTTCATTCACGTCTATCGTTATCACATTGGGAGACATTATGTATTTTACTTTCGTTTCTTTTGGGTCTTTTCCAAGAACCACTATTTTTCTTAGTATATCCCTTTCAGTTACTATACCGATTGGATCTTTCGCATCGACGACAAGAGCCGAACCAGTTGAGCCATTGTCCAATATTTTGGCAAGTTCAGATACGGTAGATTCAGGATGAACTTTTACCCAGGGCCTCATAACTTTTCTTATTTTCATAAAACCCTAATTTAAAATTAAAAAGAAGTTTAAAAAGGTTATTTTCTGTTCATGTTACTAGTTAAGTTTAAATAACCACAGTCACATTATATATACACTTCACAGCAGAGGTAGCGCATTAAACAGCGTAATCTTTTTCTGTGGAGTACATATGTGAGCTTGATTTCCCGAAGTTAATGATCAAGTTTGAAGTAGGAAATTGCGAGAACCTAACGAGATATTAGACAAGGAATTTAATATCCCGCCAATTTTGATTCCGGCTGATCCTGCCGGAGGTCATCGCTATTCGGTTTTGGCTAAGCCATGCAAGTTATGGGTTAAACCATAGCAGAAAGCTCAGTAACACGTAGTCAACCTGCCCTTAGGTCCATTATAATCTCGGGAAACTGAGGCTAACGGTGGATAGGCGATAATACCTGGAATGGTTTATCGTTCAATCTAAGGATGGGACTGCGGCAGATTAGTTTGTTGCCAGGGTAACGTCCTGACAAGGCGATAATCTGTACGGGCCTTGAGAGAGGAAGCCCGGAGATGGATTCTGAGACAAGAATCCAGGCCCTACGGGGCGCAGCAGGCGCGAAAATTTCCCAATGCACGCAAGTGTGAGGAAGAGAACCGAAGCGCTTTCTCTTAGGAGAGAGCTTTTGTTAAGTCTAAACAGCTTGGCGAATAAGGAGTGGGTAAGACGGGTGCCAGCCGCCGCGGTAATACCCGCGCTCCAAGTGATGACCACGATTACTGGGTTTAAAGCGTTCGTAGCCGGTTTCGCAAGTCCCTGGTGAAATCAATCGGTTAACCGATTGGCTTGCTGGGGAGACTTCGAGACTTGGAACCGGGAGAGGTCAAAGGTACTCCAGGGGTAAGGGTAAAATCTTATAATCCTTGGGGGACCACCTGTGGCGAAGGCGTTTGACTAGAACGGATTCGACGGTGAGGGACGAAAGCTAGGGGAGCAAACCGGATTAGATACCCGGGTAGTCCTAGCTGTAAACGATGCCCACTAGACATTGGCAATCCCACGCGGGTTGCCAGAGTCGTAGGGAAACCGATAAGTGGGCCACCTGGGGAGTACGGTCGCAAGGCTGAAACTTAAGGGAATTGGCGGGGGAGCACTACAAGGGGTGCGGCGTGCGGTTTAATCTAATTCAACGCAGAGAATCTCACCAGAAGCGACGGCAGGATGAAAGTCAGTCTGAAGGGCTTACTTAAC
>DAOWAL010000065.1 GCA_030634615.1 Candidatus Aenigmatarchaeota archaeon
GGGGTAAAGAAATTGTCAGAGAAAATTTGATTGATCTCGCTCTTGAATTAAGGAAAAAACACGGAAAGGATATACTCACGAGGATGATAGCTGACAAAGTTGGAAAAGATGGCATGTGGGCAATAAGTGGTGTAAGATACCCAGAAGAACATGAGCATTTTAGCAGTGTTTTCGGAAGTAAATACAAACTCATAAACATAGTATGTAACATAGACGAAAGATATAACAGAGTAGTCAGACGAGGAACAAAAGGCGAAGGTAAAATGACACTTGATGAATTTAAGGAAGTTGAAAACAGGGAAACTGAGGTTATGATAAACAAGACCGTGAAACTTGCTGATTTCTCGCTTGACAACAGCGGTTCTCTTCTTGACCTAAAAGAAAACACTGACATTTTAATGACAAAACTTGGACTCAATAAGTCTCTTTAATTTTATACATTCTAACAAAAATAACAAGCAAAATCGCACACATTATGTTGGTTATACCTGAAAATATCAGTGGCATATGATATCCCATGTAATCCCCTATCGGTCCATATATTAGTGAACCTACTACATGACCAATCAGAGTTAATGTAAACATGAAACTTGAATTGCCACCAATTCTTTCTTTGCCAAACAATTTAGATATCCAGAAAAACATGGCAATGATTGCCATGCCGTCACCTATTTCGTGAATGGCTCTGAAAATAAATGATATCTCAAGAATTGGTATTGTGTGCAATATGTGGAATACTCCGGATATTATCATTCCTATGACAAATATATTTTTCATGTTACTTCTACCCGAGTCTATTCTTTTACCGAAAAAATATGCAGAAAGGCCAAGGAAGATTATGGTGCCTGCGATGTATAGTCCGACTGTAAACATGTCAAGATTGAGATTCTGTGTCAGGAACAGCCCGTAAGATGTTGTTTCAGCACCCCAGTGCGTTGAAAAAAGAAGCATTATAGCTCCTGCTATTATTACACTTCTATTAAGAATGTCTTTTTTGTATTGGCCCATTTTTATCTTGTGTGCAGCAATAGAATCGAATGATACTAACGGTATCATAAGAGCGTATATGACACCTATTATCTTGAGTGCCGTTGAAAAGTCAAGAACAGAAATTATTATACCGGCAGAAATAACGCCAATACCGCTTCCAGCAACTCTTATGAATTGATATTTCCCAAATTTCCACCCATCCCTGCCTTTTGTATCAGCCTTAAAAGCAACTGTTCTGACAGATACGTCAATCATGTTTGCTCCAAGACCGCCAATGAAATAAAGAGGTATTATGAAAATGAATTCATTGATAAAACCAAGGCCTACAAAATATAGTGACATCAGAATTAATCCAGAAATAATAACAGTCCTGACGCTTCTTGTATCATTGACAAAACCAGTCGGGAACGAAGCGAAAATGGTCATAAATGAATGAATTGCAATCAGTATCCCAATTTGAAGCCCATTCAATCCGATCATTGAAAGGTATATCGGAACTATCATGTAGCTGAACGTGTGGAACAATGAAAGCAGGAACAACAGAGGTATTGATTTTTCAAAACTATTCTTTTCCATGCCTTTAATTAAATTGGCCATAATTTAAATCAGATTACTAGTCCTCTATTTCAAACATATCTTCTTCAATGTCTTTTCTTTTTATATAATTGCTATTTTTAGATATTTCATCTTCTTCCTCAACATAATTTTTTACAGCTTCAGAACCTTTATTACTTTCTGGCGATTCAGGTAGATCTAGATTCTTAAAATATTTTGAAAATTCTCTTGGGTTTTTGTCGGGTCTTAACTGCTTTCCATGGCACGCACCGACTTTTTTACCACTACCGCACCAACACATCTCACTTCTCAGTTTTTTATGAATTTCTCTCATTTTTTTATGGAAAGCAGTCACGCTAAGCGAATTTGTTTTAGTGTCGTATTTATCTAGTGATTCACTGACATAATTTTCTCTAACCGGAATGTAGCTTTTGTTAAAAGAGTCTCTACCAGTCCTGCTATCATATTGTTTTATTCTTTCACTTGGTCCCATTAGTCCTTTCATAAAATTCTAAAACACCACAAATTCAGATAGTATCTTATTTGTTTTAGCACTATTTTATATGATATAAGAAAAACGTCACTAATTTAAACATATATCACGCAAAAGATAATACACAAAATGGTCGCAATAAACACAATCAATGCCTCGGTAGCTCAGTGGCCAGAGCGATCGACTTGTATCGATATGAAGAAACCAGAAATGGTTGATGACTTCATTTCGTAAGATATCGATAGGTCGGGAGTTCAAATCTCTCTCGAGGCTTCTTTATTATTTCTTCTAAGTATAGCGATTTTTAGTTTTTAAAAATAAGATTTTTACCGTGAACCATATTTTGTACAGAAACCGTTGTTTTTGTATTCACACAACGGATTTTCCGTACCAAGCAAATCGTCCAGTGTAAAGAAACATCTCTGTTTTTCTGGGCAATAAAACTCTCTAGAGCCATCTTTGCATCTGAACATCTTTAAACTAATGTCTGTAGCAGTATCAATTATTTTTTGCATAAGTGTACGAATAACAAAAAGCTTTTTATTGTAACGTTGTTCAATGAAATTTAAATGTGGGAATTGTATAATATTTAATTATGAAAATCAAAGCAATTCCGATTTTTCTGCTAATACTAATTGTTTTAATGTCATCTGGTTGTCTGGCAAATAATAACAATGGAATGCCAGATGATTCGGTTACAGATTCAATGGATTACAAAGAAGATTTAGAAATTGTCTTAAGAAGCTATGAACAAGATTTTGGCGTAGCTCCAGCATCTTATTCAGCAGAAATAGGAGAAAGGGTAAGGTTGACAGCTGCTATTGTAAACAATGTCGGTAAAGACAGTTTTGTAATAAACATAGAAGCAGAGGGTTTAGAAGGAAACAACTGGATAGAATCTCCAGCAACAGATAAAACAATAGAGCAAGGTGAAATAGGATTTTTTGATATATTTTTCAATGTTCCAAATGTAGCTGAAGGTACTTATATATTTCACATATATGCATGCTATGATGTGGAAAAAGCATCTGAATGCGGTATGGATAATGAAAATCTGATTGGGAGTCATCAGGCATTTTTTCTAAGCGTTAACTAAATGAAAATTTTATAATAATTATTTTCTTCACATAAGTTACAACTTGCCTCTCTGCCATTTCATTATTATTGTTACCGCCATGCGTTTTGTATCGGGCATGCCGCCTTTTTTGAGAACGTGCTTTTTTATGGCGATTGCCTCGATGGTCTCCCTCTTGTCCTCGTTTACAGAGACGCCGTAAAATTTTTCGATTTTGCCCGGGAACTTTTCCATGAGCCTTTCAGCCATTGTTTCAGGGTCTTTGATTTTAGTGTAATCCGTGACATTTGTGAACATGAACTTTAACTGGTCTTTTTCAAAATAAGGTGTGACACCCGGAGTATCTATGAAGTACAACGTTGTACTTGTTTTTATAACTTGTTTTGCTTTTGTTTTTCCGCTCAGTGGACTTATACCTGTAGACCTTCTGCCCTTCATCATGTTTATGAGCGATGACTTCCCGACATTAGGATAACCCAGAACACCTACAAACATTTTTTTCTTTCTTTTGACAATTCCCCTGCCTTCTGACATTATTCTTGATTTTAGACTACGAATAGAACTTCGTTTTTTAGTTGTGAAAAGTACATATGGTTTTATTCCTTCTAGTAAACCCGATATGTCTTTGAGATCAACCAGATCAACTTTGTTGACAACGTATATCAGAGGTTTGCCTGATTCTATTGCCTTATCTTCTATTTCACGATTTCTGGTTTCTGTAATGAATCGGGCATCCATCACAAGCAAAAGTACATCTGCTCTCTGTATTACGTCGTTTACAGCTTTCCAAAACCTTGCCATGATAACACCTTCACGGGTGACAATAAAAATGTAGATACAGAGATTTCCCGGGTTCATTGCCAACCATAATTTTTTAAATAAGGATTCGAATTATTACACATCAAAATCATTACTTTGTGTGATTTAGGGATAATGTATGGCCAAAAATATAAATGATGATGTTCTTGAGAACTGCCAGAAGCAGTCACATAACCCTGGAAACAACGATCCCAAGCTTTCATTGAGTGACAGGCTCGCCAATAAGCGGTTAAGGCGTGGGCATTTCTGGTTATGGCGGAACAAGAGAGAAATAATGAATGATAACAACTTCGTAGAAGTGTCTGATGATTTTGTTGTCCGTGAGAGAAAGGTGAAAATTGAGATAAAATCCAAAAATGTCAAAATCAGGCGACACAGGAAAATAAATAGACACATAGAATTCCACAATGAAACCCTTGGAGAATGGCTCATGAACAGGAGATATAGTGGAATGTCTGACGGGGAAATTAAATTTGTCAATCAGGATTTTGCGGCAGATTACGATGAAAGGATGGAGGCTTGGAATGAGAGGTTTGTCAACAAAGGTCTGAAACGCGGACACCTGTGGCTGTGGTGGAATAGAAGAAGTATAACGAACGACAAAAATTTTCTCGAGATCGATAAAAGTTTCATAGTGCCGGAAAGCAAAGTTGAAATAAAGGTTCGTTCCCAGAAAAGGAAAATAAAGTTCCATGATGAAACTCTGGAGGAGTGGCTCATCCAGAAGATACTTTTCCATGGGAACAATCTAATAAGAGATATGAATAAAGAAAGTAAAAAATCGCTTAAAAGAAAGAAAGCTAAAAAAGCAAAATAAAAATACGTAAACTGCAGCAGACAGGTTTTTTCGAGGTTTAAACTATAAATAATGGCTCACAGAATTATAATTTAGGTATATGATACGAAAAAAGATATATTACGCAGCAACACTGGTTCTTTTACTTCTTTTAATAGGGACAATATTCTACAACATAGTAGAAGGGTGGGATATTATAGATTCATTCTATTTCTCAACAATCACACTCACAACAATAGGATACGGTGATATTTCTCCGATCACAGCAGGTGGAAAGATATTCACGTCATTATATGCACTTTTCGGTATAGGCATAATGCTTTACATACTTAGTTCTGTTATAGGAGTATTCATATTCAAACAGGAAAGGTATTTTGACAAGATATTCTTCCCCATGAAGAAAATTAAAAAGCAGGAAAAGAAGCTTAAGAAGCAAGTCAAGGAGATTAAAAAACAGGAAAAGAAGCTCGAACATGAGGAAAGGAAAATAGAGAAGCACGAAAAGGATATAGAAAGCGAGGTCAAGAAACTCGAAAAGCAGGAAAAGAAGATAGAGAAGATAAAAAAGAAAATAATCAAAGAATGAATTCAGTTGATTTTTATGAACACAATGGCAAAGATGAGAAGAACAAACGTTATAATGAAAGAAGAACTCAGGCAAATGGGTTATTATGATATCGTGATGTTCCCCCATACCAGACACTGGAAAGATGTTTTTGGTCTTTGGGACGGAATTGCAAAACTTAAGAACGGGAACAATGGACAATTTCACTTGGCATGGCTCCAGTTCAAGGGTGGTTATGCATCAAAAGAGGAAAAAGAAAAAATGAGTGAATTTTGCAAGGGATCCAGTACAAAGGGAATCCTGATGGAATATGTTAAAGTTAAAGTTAAGTATGCAAACAAGCCGGGGTCATACAACAAAAAGCAGATTAAGATGACACATTTCGGGTAGATTATATGCACAGATTAAAAATTCTGTTTTTTATGATACTCTTCTGCATATTTTTTTTGACAAGTTTGGGTGATGCAAGTGCTGCGTGCATAACACCTAACAATGATTCTACTCATGTCTTGAGTGTTTCAGGCTCTCTCTGCATGGCAACTTACAGTAAATTAAAAATAGATATAGATACAGACAACGTAACACTTGACTGCAATGGTTCAACACTTGACGGGGAGGATGCCGGATCGGGTTCTGTTGGTATACAGATATCGAATGCTGATAACACAACAGTAGGGAATTGTACAATAAGAAGTTATGAAAAAGGTTATTATGCATCGTTTACTGAAATGACAGTGATTGATTATGTTGTAAATAACACCTTCTATAACAACAGTGAAGGAATTGAAAATCTCAACAACGATTATCTTTACATAATCAACAATACATTCATAGACAACGATTTTGGAATAAATCCAAACGCAGGCGACTACTATCTTATACAAGGAAATAATTTCACGGGCAGTGTTTACAGTGCAATAGAATTTGGAGACGGTATAACCCAATCAGTAGTTGAAAACAATTATTTTTACAATAACACTGGAAACGAGGTTATAGATGCAGCTGCGCAAATAATGGATTCCAGGTTTGACAACAACGTAATGATCGATAATACCGGTGATGGCATAATAACAACATCATCAAAAATATTCAATCGTAACAATATTACTGGCAATAACATAACGAATATCACACATTATGGAATTATACTATACGGTGTCGATAATTGCATAATTAAAGATAATTTCATAAACGGAACGTCTTTTAATGGAATGATAATATCAGCATCAAGTCCATCCAACAACACAATAGAAGGAAACACTATAATGAATGGTAATGGTTCAAATTCAAAGGGTATAAACATAGAAAGCGCGTTTAACAACACGATAAAAAACAATATAATATCCGGTTATGAATATCCTATATACATCACTTCTTTAACTTCTTACAACGTAATTTACAACAACAAATTTTACAGAGAATTGTATAATTCAAGTAATTTTAACGAAACACATGTATTCAATGTGACA
>DAOWAL010000059.1 GCA_030634615.1 Candidatus Aenigmatarchaeota archaeon
ATATTTACAGGAAGTTCAAATGTTCACTTCACAGTTGGAATAGGAGCTGGGCAATGGGGGACATCAATGAAATTGTAAATTATGCTAGAGAAACAGTTGAATATTCTGGATGGTATTATTTTGGAAGAGAACAACATTTACCCCCTGATTCCGAGCCTATTAAATTAGAGTGGAAATCCTATGATTCCAATACTTTAAGAACATTTTTCTCTATATTAAAACATCTTAATTCACCTTTTTTCGGTCAACTAAACAATAAGCAAGTTATGCTTTTTTGTCCGATAACTGAATATCAGATGAAATTATTGATCAAAGATTTGAGAAATATAACAAAACAGTAGTTGGATGGATCATTATTTCCTGTTCATTTCTCTGAATATCAATCTCCCATCTCTAAAATCAAAAAAGCCGTTATTTTCGAAAAGATAATCTCTAATTTTTTTCTTTAACTCAAGTATTGATTTATGTTCGATATCAGCAATTTTTATGTCAGTATCCGGACAAGATGAAATGAGAAATCCTCCATGTATTAAATAAAGAGTATGAATCTTTTCTTTCCTAAATACGTTGTCACGTTTTCTATAAAATTCTATATATAGTTCATGCCATTACCCGTCATGAGGTTTTTCAGTATCCGGATTTAAACCACTCTCAGTATTATGATTTTTTATATTATCGAATATGTTCGGGGCTTTAATTAGAAGTGTTGTTAGCAAATAGTTCCCAAAATAATCACTACTTTTTCCACCATTACACTCATTACATAATGTACCCAAGTTGTCACCAGTAGACGACCCCTGAAACGCTTCTGAAACAACGTGATCAACTTCCAATTTAATACCATCTACTACACTTCGTCCACACCATAAGCATTTCCGATCATCTCTATTAATAATTTCTGCTCTTCTCTTTGGAGGTATTTTAGTTTTTGACATTGTTTTTACTCCTCAGTGCGTTTATCCTTTCTTTGTTTTTTCAGCGTTTTTGTCGAAGCAAATCTGATTCTTTTTGCATTTTAATCTTACGCATTAATTCAGATGTCGGATCTTTTTCATGCACAACGCCTATATCGTGTCTATTTATCTCGTTTACTGGTTCGGGAACGTTATCATGTCTTTCGTTTTTCTCTATCTTTAAAGAACCAGTTCGTCCATGACGAGCGGCACATTCCAAACACACCGTTTTGTTACCAATTTTATGTTTTGACGAAAATGAACCGAATTCTTTTCCACACGTATGACAAGAATTTGTTGTTTTTTTTGTATCTGCGGAATCACACTCTTCCTCGTGCTCATCACATTCTTCTTCTGTGTCGAATTCCTTTCCGCAATGTTCGCATTCCCATGCATCATCTTCGTCTAATGTTTTTTCCACTTCTTGAATTTTGCCATCTGGTGTTTTTTCTTTCACCTCTTGAATTTTGTTGTCTATGTGACCATATACCATATGTGGATCTATACCGTCATCTATATCTTCTTCAGTCGTGAGATCCAATTTAATTTCTTCAGGATTTTCAATATTAAACATTTTCCACTTAACTTTCCCACTTTCTATCACTTCTTTTAATTTACGTTCTTGTGTGTTTAGTGTACTCTTCCCACTTTTGACTTCCAAAAAAATCACTTGTTTTATATCTTTTTCACCCATACCATCAAAAATTACAAAATCTATTGGCGCACCTAAAAATTTCATGTCAGCAGGTTGGAATGGAAATTTTGGTATATATGGTGAAACTTGTTCCCAGAGTTTACCAAGTAAAGTTCTACGTGATCTTTTGACAGCATCTTGACGCATGTATTTTTCTGCACCTTTGATGAGATCTTTTATTTCCGAAAGCTCTGTTGAATATTTCAATTTCCAAGTTTCGTCCATTTTTTCAAACTTTAGTTTCCAATCATTGTCCATTTGTCCAAATTTTAATTTCCAGTTGCTATCCATTTTTTCAAATTTCAATTCATTGTCTTTTTGTATTTCTAAAAACTCATTTCTCCATTTTTCTTCAAGAAGTTTTCTTTTATCTGACCACTTTATTTTCCCAGTGATGTATTTACCTATTAAAAATCCGAAAATTATCGCAATAAAAATAAAAAACAAAGTTGTAATATCCATGTTTCATAATTCAAATTTTGATTTAAAAGAGTATGTTTAAACGTAAAAAAATATTACTATCATTCTTGATTCAACTAATTTCTAATCGGAATCCTTATGAACATAATAATCATTATTGATACAGGTACCATGAAAAAATATGTTTGTGAGAAATGTGGAAAAGAGTATAAAAATAAAACAGTGTTAAAAAATCATAAGACACTAAAGCACCCTGACCAAGGGAAAAATAACATTACTAAAAAAGATAAAAAGGTGATAATTGTTACATCTTTAATTGCAGCCTTACTTGTAATAATCAGTTCAACTTTTTTTTGGAATCCTATGATGATGACTTATGACACAATATTTGGGAATTCTCCTGATTTATACGCATCAATCAATATAATGACAGAATTAACTAACAATGAATCTCTAATATTGAGAGATAACGAATCGGTTAAAAATATTTTTCTCGTAGCGGAAAAAGACGGATTAGTTCCCCATGGACAATTTATTTTATTTACCACAAGAGATGAAGTTAACAATAAAAACGCATGCACTTTCTTTTTTCCTTTAATAACAATTGAATCTTCTGGTTTGCATCACCAATATCCTAAAACTGATATTAATACTGAAAATAATTGTGAAGGATTAATGATTAATATCAACATTCTTAATTTAGGAAGCAAATTGGATTATTTAAGAGGTAGGATTTGTTTTAATAAAAATTTTAGTATACTTCAAACTTATGGAGACCATTTAACTCAATTAGATGACGATTGTGTTATCTTAAATCTAGATAAACCATTTTTCCCTAATGAAGGTTTTGACGGATATATGTGCATAAGTGGAAAATCTTCACCAAAAGATTTTATGGAAAGATTTATGATTAAATATGAGTGGTATGATAAAGAATTTGAATTAATCGATTCAAAAAAAGGAGTCAATCAATTTATTAACATTGAAAATTGTCAAACAGTGGGACAATTTTCTAATATCCCAGGATATATCACAATCCAAGAATTTGATTTTATCGATTAAAAATTTACCATCTCGAGGCTCTTCTCTTAAGTCCCATATTATGTTTTAAAAGAATAACGTCTAATAATCTAATAAGTGTGACTTGGTTATTCCAAGAAGTGCGTTGTTTATACCCAAATTTTATAAAACAACTTGACCTAAAATCGACCAATATAACAACTGAAATATAGCGAGTCAACGTAAGCCTTCTTGGGGGATTGCAACAAGTCAACGTTTTCTGCGAGTCTTTGTTTTCTTGCGAATCTTAAAGACGTAACCAGATGCTAACAAAACAATTACTAACACGACAACTCCCAAGACAGGATACAACAAATTTACATCATTATTGCTTTCTTCACATGTCCCGTTAAGGCATCCGAATTCGCATACCATCATCATAATCCATGCAGTGCCATTGGAAACACATTCCAAGAGATTATCGCCTTCGCATTTCAAATCAAATTGAGAACATATAATTGGAGCCAGTTCAGTGGTATCACCAGTTATTGCAAACACAGAAAAACCAGGAGTTTCAGAAGAGTAATACATATACGATGAATCTTCACCAGTGATTCTGGTTGATAACCTTTCCCAGTCGTTTTCACTGTATCTTACAAGTATAATAGTCGAATAATTGACCGAATTATTCTCTATCCATTCCTTTTCAACCTTGAAATCAATACTGCCGCTTTCCATGTCATTGTCAGACATGTTTTCATATGATATGTCGATATACTGGTAGACCCTGCCTTTTGGTTCAATTGGGATGGAAGTCGGTTTTTTGTCAATTCTTTTAATGTCTATTACAACTCTTGAAAGCTCGTTTTTTATTTTCATTGTAATTTTACCTATTGAAAAATTGCCTTCTTTGATTATGGCACTTTTTTCTTCACCTGCTTCAATTTTATCAAAATATACTGTGACATTTTCCGGCACTTCGGCAGGTTCTTCAGTTTCAGGAGAAGGGACGTATCCTATCGGTGAGGATCCTCCACCTCCGATGAAACACGGCTGTGTTACTGCACTTCTGTTAACAATCGTACCACAGTTATTCAAATCAGTTGCGGTTCGTGTCTGCAAACTTCCCGCACACATTCCCCAATCACCATAAACCCAGTTTTCCATACAGACCAATGTCGTGAAGTTGTAAATCCCGGACATGTTACAGTTTCCCACAGAATCGCAGGAACTCACGTTATAGTAATATATCGTGCTTCCTGACAGGCTTGTGAGTGTCAGGTTGCGGTTTGTTGCAAGGGATGAATTTGTCATACTTAGTGAAAGGACCCCCGGGCTTGTTCCATACAGAACGCTTGAATTTCCCGCTTCATCCGTGTCCCAGCTTATTCTCATACTGTTCCAGTAAGCCGTCCCATTCGAGACGTTGTATATTGCCGGGGCAGTCCTGTCTATCGTGAAATACAGCATCGCACTGGTGTTCATGTTGCCCACGGTGTCGTTGCATGAGAATGTTATGTTATGTGTCGCCTCGTTAAGACCATTACTTATATTGTAGTAAAAATGAGTAAATGAATCGTTGTTCATTGTGACATTTGATGTTCCATTTAGTGAAAATCCGCACCACGATGTATTTTCATTCAGTGTTGCATTTGCCCAAATCCATAAGTCATTATAACTCTGGTTAGAAGGAGAGTCTATTGTAATAACTGGTGGAGTAGTGTCCAATGTCCAGTAAGCACTTGTATAATTGAGATTCCCTGCCGAATCGTTCATGTATAAAGTAACATTGTTCCCACCTTCACCCGAGACCATAACAGTACCGTTCGTGTTACATGATGCCAGAGTGATATTTCCAGTTCCGTTTAGGTTGTACCAGCATGAATCCGTGTTATTTTCAAAATATGAAAAATTCAGTTCAGGGTTAGAACTATACGTTCTGTTTTCAGGATACGGTATAACAGGAATTGGTTTTGTCAAGTCTATGTTTAGCGTCATAACACCTGTCACATTCGTGTTCCCTGCAGTATCATTAAGCCATACACGGTATGTATGATTTCCGTCAGAAAGACCTGACTTGACAATTTCAGTATAACTTCCTGAATACGAATAACTTGTGTTTGTACCGTTCCAGTTGAGTATGAGAGTATCAGGATTGATTTCAGTATGTGATATGTTGATGGTAGTTGAGGTTGCCGACAGATTCGTGTTATTCCCCGGCGTTGGACCAACAAACCCAACAACAGGCTTTACAGCGTCAAGCGTGAATGTGTAGTTGTCCATCCACATGCAATTAGTCGCATTGTCACACGCCACCACAGCCCACTTGTAATAGCCATCACCATCAGAGCTCAAATTAACTGTAAAGACATAATCACTATTATTTGTTCCAGATGAATTTGTCATGTTAATATGCCATCCACTTGACCAGTTACCATAAAGACTAACGTTGCTCAGATTCAAGTTATCTGACACGCTTACGTTAAACACAACCGTAAGATTCCAATGACTATACCCGTTTTCTGGTGCGTTAACACTCACAGCAGGTTTCTCCATATCAGCTTGTGTTGTAAAGCTTTGCTCAGTTGACCAACTACCTGCTTTTAATCCTGTATCAATTGTCTGAACAGACCAGTAATATGTTGTACTTGGTTGTAATCTATCTACTTTGAGGGTTATATTTTTACGTTGCATCATGTTACCGAAGTAACCAGCAGTCGGATTGGATGAACCGCCATAAACACCAGAAACTATGGAATTTTTATTCGATGCGGTTCCGACCTTTAGATTGTAATAAAGACCAGTGTACCCTGTTTCAATATCCGAACCGTTGTTCCAACGAAGAATTATCTCACCGTTGCTGTATGAGTAATTGTTTGCTGGCGGGTTTGGTTGGGTAGGAGCGGTGTTTGGGGTTGTTATGTTGTTGGTATAGACTAATGCTTCTCCAAGAATCACAAGATCTAAATCGTTGTCATTATCTATATCTGCCCATACGATGGATCCTGACTGTGTTGCCAATAAGTTTGACTCGTTTGTGTATATTAAAACTGAACCGTTATTTCTGTACACATTTGCACGTTCTGTCCCTCCACATTGACCAATATTGGCTAGATCTAAAGTACCATTATTATCATAGTCACCTAATGCTATAGAACTGTAAAATAATCCGCTAACTTCCCATAATGAATTTCTCGATAACCCACCAGTACCATTATTTTCAAGGGCATATGTAGGGCAACCGCCAGACATACCCATTTCTATAAAATCAAGGTCGTCATCGTTGTCGAGATCTCCGTAAGCACTTGATATGTGATCAGAAGAATATACCGTTTCACCTGTTATTTCAAAACTCGTCCCATTATTGTAATATAGTGCACCATAATCTAGTCCCATCTCTACGAAATCTAATCTATTGTCATTGTTCATATCTATCAAAAAATTTGAAGTTCTGGAGTCTGAATAAATGTTTTGAGACCAAATTGTATCTGCAACAAAACTCGTGCCATTGTTTATATAAAATCCCTTATCACCACTGGCAACATATACTAAATCCAGATCCCCGTCGTTGTCTATGTCACCAATGTTAATAGATCCGTCTTTGAATGCTCCTACATCTATCGTTATACCTTCTTGCCAAGTGGTATTTTCAGTAAAACTCGTGCCATTGTTTGTATAAATTTTAATGTATTCTAAACCCGTACCATTTTCTCCAGCTAAAATCAAATCTAAATCTCCATCATTGTCAATATCTCCAAACGTGATTGATCCAAAACCGACTGAAGTTAAGTTTTGTTGCCAAGTGGTATTTTCAGTAAAACTCGTGCCATTGTTTGTATAAACTCTCGATTTCTCGACACTATTACAATTAAGAAGATCACCAGTATCACAACCAATAGCAATCATATCTAAGTCACCATCGTTGTCTATGTCACCTAAAGCTACACTTGCATGATATGGTATATATGTGAGATTGATTTGCCATGTGGTATTTTCTGTTAGGTAGGGAGGTTCTGGATAAACAAGTGTAAACGTCCTGTTCGCTGTCCAGTAACAATTAGTCGCATTATCGCACGCAAGAACTGCCCATTTATATGTTCCGTTGGGCTGTGAACTTAGGTCTAGCGTAAACACATAATCAGTATTATTTGTTCCAGACGAATTAGTCTCATTCAGATGCCACCCGCCAGACCAATTTCCGTAAAGACTAACGTTGCTCAGATTCAAGTTATCTGACACACTTACGTTAAACACAACCGTAAAATTCCAATGACTATAACCGTCAGCGGGTGCATTTACAGTAACACTAGGTTTTTCCATATCCGCCTGTGTTGTGAATGATTGTTCAGTTGACCAACTACCAGCTTTTAATCCTGTATCAATTGTCTGAACAGACCAGTAATATGTTGTTGAAGGTTGTAGTCTATCAACTTTCAGTGTTATGTTTTTTCTTTGCATCATGTTGCCGAAGTAACCACCTGTTGTTCCTCCTCCGGTTTGGTCACCGTAACCACCGTAAACTCCAGAAACAATCTGATTACCACCCGAAGACGTGCCAACTCGTAGATTATAATAAAGTCCTGTACTGTTTGTCTCTGTATCAGAACCGTTGTTCCACACCAATGTTATCTCTCTGTTA